>JAAYKM010000125.1 GCA_012522415.1 Deltaproteobacteria bacterium
CTGGTGACCTGTACTTACAGTTTCCAGAACGCGCGTTATATTCTCTTTGGGAAATTGGAAAAGGTCAGCTGATCTACGGAGTTACAAAGAGTTGGCTCCAGTAGCTCTTATAGGGGGTGGAATAATCATAGTAGCAACCCACCCCGATCAGCTTGAATTTCGGGTTCATGATGTTGTCACGATGACCCTGCGAAGCCATCCAGGACTTGACCACCCGTTCCGGAGTCGACTGGCCGGCCGCGATATTCTCTCCCGCTCCACAAAAACCGATCTTGATGGCTGAGGAAAAACGATTGCCGTCCGGCCGTTTATGCCCCCAGCAGTTGATGATCTCCCGGGCTCTGGTCCGGGCCGAATCACGAAGCGAGCTGTTCATGGTCAGGGGAGCCAAGCCTTCTTTGGCCCGCTCCACGTTGATCAGCTCCACGACCTGACGTTCGTAGGCGTCGTTGAAAAACCCTGCCTCTTCCTTGGTCGTCGCTTTTGTCGTTGTGCTGGTGGTGGTACCTGCCGTGGTGGCAGCTGTTGTTGTGGTTTTCGCCTTACTTGTGGTGGCCTGGGTCTGCTTTCTGGTGGTCGTCGGCGCGGTCGTTGTCGGCGCCGGTTCCGTCACCTTGGTTCGGGCCGAATGCTTTGGGCGGGGAAGGAAGGCTTCCGTCGTCTCTTCACAGGGAATGAAAGCGGCGACATCTTCCGGCGGTTCATGCCCGCAATCCATTTGAACCTCTACTCCGCATAGTTCGCAGGATCCGGCATCATTGAGCTCGGGCCTGGTCGTTTGGCTGGTCCATACAGGCGGATCCGCCGGCTGGGAGGTCAGAAGAAAAAGTCGATCATCGCTTCGCACGTCCCGGCAAGCAGACAGGACGGCAAGGAAAAGGAATATTGAGACTAAAAGTAAGGTAGCTTTTTTCATTTTCGGTGGAAGGGCTGGCGCCCATCGTGGATCTGAATTTGATTCAAAAGGCTTGAACCTATCTATGACGGTAACCTAATAAACAAAGAAATTAAAGATGTAAACCGCGTCTTGTGAGTCATTTGCATTACAACTCCATAATGTTTTCCGGTCTCATCCTCCCGGGTGGTGGTAGAATAACGCCAAATCCTGCCTCAAAAAGTCGAACGAGGTTGTAACTGGTGGATGTCTTTACCCTTATTTTATGGATTGGCACCCTGGCCTTTCTCATCTTCTCCTGGTTCAAGGATCGGGCGAGGACCAAAAGAGCGCTGAAAATGGCTCTTAAGATGGGCGTGGGCATGGCGCCTGCCATCCTGTCAATTGTCATCGCTATTGGCTTGATCCTGACCCTGCTGCCTCCCGACGCGATCGCGGAATTCATGAGCCGGCAGTCGGTCTTCCTGGCCACTTTGGTTGCCGCCCTCTTCGGAACCGTGACCCTGGTACCGGCCTTCATTGCCTTCCCCTTCGTGGGAACCCTGGTCGGCGCCGGTGTCAGCCTGGTACCCGCGGTTGCCTCCCTGACCACCTTAACCATGGTAGGCATCGTCACCTTGCCGCTGGAAAAGAAAACCTTCGGCGTTAAATTCACAGTCGCAAGAAACGGATTGAGTTTCCTTTTTGCCCTCTTGATCGCCTTGGCCATGGGGGTTGTGATGTGAAAATTCTGACTTTTATCCGTAAAAATCTGTTTTTTGTTCTGGTTCTGGCCGCCTATCTGATCCTCCTGCTTGTCAAACGGGAAACGGCCCTCGAGTCCGCGGGCAACAGCGTCTACTATCTGCGGGAAATGGTCATGATCATGCCGGTGGTCTTCATCCTCACCGCCCTCCTGGATGCCTGGATCCCCAAAGACAAGATCCTCCGCTATCTGGGCCGGGAAGCCGGCGTGAAGGGAATCCTGCTCTCCTTCCTTATTGGCAGCCTGTCCGCCGGTCCACTCTACGCGGCGTTTCCCATGTGTGTCATGCTCCACAAGAAAGGCGCTTCCCTGCGCAACCTGGTCATCATCCTCAGTGCCTGGGCAGTCATCAAGTTGCCCATGCTGCTGAACGAAGCAAAGTATCTGGGATTGAATTTCATGGCCGTCCGCTGGGTCTTGACCGTGCTGGCCATCCTGCTTATCTCTTTTCTCACCTCGCTCATGGGCAGAAGC
>JAAYKM010000126.1 GCA_012522415.1 Deltaproteobacteria bacterium
AAACCTTCCAGGCCATCCGGATGGCAGTGAACCGCGAACAGGAGGAACTGGCGCATCTGCTCTCGGAAATCCCCTCCACCATGGCCCAAGGGGGCCGACTGGCCTTGATCAGCTTTCATTCCCTGGAAGACCGGATGGTCAAACAGGCCATGCGCCGTTGGCAGGAACCCTGCGAATGCCCGCGCGATTTTCCCCACTGTGTTTGCGGTAAGCAATCCCTGGGTCACCAGCTCACCCCCAGGCCTCTTACGCCGTCAACCGAGGAGCTTGAACGCAATGCCAGGGCCAGAAGCGCGAAACTTCGGGTTTTTGAGTTCAGTGGGGGGACGCCATGACTTATTATGACGATGGCAATTTAGCCCGGCAGCTGACCGATCCTTATCCCTACCAGGAGCCCGTTCTCCGGCCGGAAGTTGTCGAGGCGGAGAAGCGGACCAGGCAGCGGGCGCTTCAGCGGCAGGCTCAGATCCGCAGACAGTATAAGGCAGCGGGCCGTGTGCACGCGCGGTCGGTTCTGCGGGTGTCGGCACTTCTTCTGGCGATTGCTTCCCTGGCAGGCTTTATCGTATGGCGGAACGCCAGGATCACTGAAATGAGTTTTATCAATGCCGGTCTTCGCCGACAGATCACCGAACTGGATAAGCAAAACGGCCTTCTCGAGGACAAGATTGCGAAAAAAGTATCCTTACAGACCACACGTGAACAGGCAACGGAACAGTTGGGGATGCAGCAGGCGACATCCGACCAGATTCATTACGTCTCTTCCATCCATTTCCTGCAGCAAGGCGGCCGGGATGCCGGCCAGGGACAGGACCGTCGGCAGGTCCTGGCGGATAGCGAATGGCTGGACGCGATTGAGACATGGGTCAAAAACCATTGAAAGCCAGGGCGACGGGCAGACACCGATAGGCAGAGGTAAAGAATGAGCAGGCAATTGAGCCGAAACAGAGCTCGAAATTCTCCCCGAAAAACAGCCGGATGGCTGTTTGATCTTAAAGCGGCTGTCATTGTGATTGCCTTCATCGTCGCTGCTTATGCTGTCACGAGCGGATTTTACCGATTGCAGGTCACGGAGGGCGAGTCGCTTGCCGCCAAGGCTGCAGCCCAGCAATTTGTGACTGAGGAAGACCGGGAACGCCGCGGCATGATTCTGGATAAAAATGGTTATCCGCTGGTCTTCTCCACCTATGTGTTCCGGGTTGGAATGACACCCGCTGATGTTCACACCAGAAAAGACGGGGTCGAAGATACAGATATTATCAGGCAATTCGGCATTCATCTCGGCTTGGATGAAGAAGCGACTGAGGATATTCTCATCCAGATCAGAACCGACCGCGCCACCGGTTGGAGGGGACTTGAGAAGCAGCTTTCCGGGCATCAGCCTCTTTCCTATGTCACCATCGCCACTGAAGTCCCCGAGACGGACGCCATGGCCCTAAAGGACTGGTTGGATGACAATGGGGTGGGAGGTGTCCGCTTCGACGCGGAGGAAAGACGCGTTTACAACAATGAGTCTTTGGCCTCACAGGTGCTGGGTCTGATTCAGATGAAAGACGGAAAGATCAAGGGCGTTTCGGGACTTGAGGCCACTTATAACGGCCTTTTGTCAGGCGAGCCGGGCTATACACACGCCAAGCGGAACAACTACGCTACCAGGGGGATGACCCCTTTTTCCCGGCCGATCAACAGTCCCTCGCAAAAGAGCAGTAATCTTGTTACCACGCTGGATATGGAAGTGAACACTATCCTGCAGGAAGAATTGTTTTCGGTCGCTGCCGCTGCGGGACTTATCGCGGACGTCAACGGGCTTATCATGGATGTCCGAACCGGTGATGTCCTGGCCATGGCTCAGGTCGCCCCTTTCGATCTCTCCCGTCCCGACGCGATCCCGCTTGGTTTCACTGAATCGGACTGGAATCGACTGTCGCCGGAAGAGAAAACAGCCTATCTGTCCTCCAACTTGTGGAACAACAACAACATTATCAAAATTTACGAACCGGGATC
>JAAYKM010000127.1 GCA_012522415.1 Deltaproteobacteria bacterium
AAAACAGAGGATAGTATCCATGGGACCGGTCTTAAAAACTTTGGAGTGAACTGATATGAATTCCGAACAGTACTTGATATTTTCATTGATCGCCGTCATGCTGATTTTTTTCGTATGGGGAAAATGGGGCTTCCTTTGGAAATCATCGTCGTGTGCGTCGCCACGCCCCTGATCATGATGGTATGGTTGTAGCGCAGTTTCCTATTCCTTTGAATTCTGTTTCCTGCCGGGTCACGCTTCGCTTGACGGCGCCGGTTTTCCCAGCATCAGCCCCGCTGTGAACATGATAACGGTGACGATGACAAAGGTGAACGTATAGCCCAGAGTCTGGATCACGGCGCCTCCGGCGATGGGCAGCAGCACGGCGCCGATGTTCATCGATCCGCGGATGCCCAGGTATTCGGTCCGGTGTGCCGTGGGCGCGATATCCAGGATGTAGGGTTCGAATCCGATGCGGCGGCCGCTTTGGATAAAGCCTGTCAGAAGGAAGACAAAGGAAAAGGCTTCCGGGCCCAGCCGGCTCAAGGCCAGGGCGATCAGTGGAACGGTCCCGCCCACAAAGATACAGGTCTTGATGATCCGGCGGGAATCATAGCGGCTGGCGATATAGGTCCACACGATATTGGAAAGAATGCCGCCGGTGATCTGAAACAGGAGATACCATCCGATATAGCCGCTGTCGACACCCAGGGTATCGATGGCAAAGATCATGTAGAACGGAAGGATCATGACGCTGAAGCTGGTCATATTTTCCACGAGGATGAACCGGCGGAGCGTCTTGTCATTCTTGAGATATTCCGGCACTTTTTTCAGATAATCCAGAAAGCTCAGGGAACCTTCCGCGGGTTTGTCTTCTTCGGGTTCCCGGATGGCGTAGAATCCCAGAGAGGCTACGGTAAGGCCCAAAAATCCGATCAGAAGGGTCAGGCTGTAGTTTGCGGGGAATTCAAGGGCCGAAAAAGAGAAGATCCGGCTGATGATCAGGCCGCCGGCGAAGGCGGCGATGCTGGAGAAAAACTGTTTGATAGCGTACAGACGGGTCCGCTCCCGTGAGGACAGCAGTTTCCCGATGATCTCTGCGTAGGAAATGCCTGCGAAGCCTCCGCTTGCCGAAAAAAGAAAGATCCACACAAAGAAACTGGCGCCCACGAACCGGGGCTCGTCGGCGCCGAACTTGTATGTGAAAATCGCCATGCCAAGAAACGCTGCGGCTCGGAGCTGAATGCCCAGGAGCAGGAATTTTTTCTTGTTGGGACGCTTTTTTAGATAGTGGCTAAAGGCCAGGTTGAAGATCAGCGGGGCGCCGATCATGATGGAATACAGGATCCCGAAGACGATTTTGGATTCCGTAAGCGCCGAGACCAGGGCCGGAAACACCGTGTTGTAGTCCAGCATGGACAGGGTGAGCGCCAAAAAGGTGGCGTGCCAGATAAAGGCGAAATAAATGGTCTTTGTGCTTTGTTCTTTCATGAAACGGCCTCCCGGCAAAATTTCCGGAGCGATTGGGCATACTCCTATGATATGATAAGACGAATACAAAATAACGTAAGTGAGAAGGTCACCAAAGGATCGGGAACGGAAAGGAACGGGAAATGGCACAGGCGGATTTTGATCGATTCATCGAAAGCAACAGAGGGGAAATGCTGGAATTTCTTCGGAACCTGGTGGCTTGCGAGCTGCCGTCCAGTGATGCCGTTGCGGGGCAAAATGCACAGGATCTGATCGCTGAATTCCTTTCGGATCTTGGGTTTTCG
>JAAYKM010000128.1 GCA_012522415.1 Deltaproteobacteria bacterium
CGGTGTCGGGGTCAGGGGGGAAAAGGGCGGGGGGCCGGTGTCGGGGTCAGGGGGGAATGGAAGGAACCGGGACGGGGATGTGGACGGGGGGAGGGGGATCAGACGATCCTTGAAAAACGGTTGTACTGGTCCGCCTCGGGATCCATCACGTTGCCGTGGACATCCGTTCCCCTGAAGCTGAAGACCAGGTGGGAGAGGTCGATGGTGCCGTTTCCGTCGGCGTTTTGCGTGATCCGAAACGTCACCCGGGCCGTCAGGAGCTCCGGGTCGTAAAGGACCCTCACGGGATGGAGGGCGACGTTCACCTCCGAGGCGGGGACCTTCCGCCCCCAGTTGTAAGATCCCCCCGTTTCCAGGGAAGAGGACCGGCTGATTTCCCAGTTCATGACATTCCGTACCGACGCCGCGTCCATGGCCTTGTCGAAGACGAAGCGCATGGTGAACTCCCCGGTCGCCCCGGGCTCCGCCAGGGACGGGGCGAGGGAAGACACCTTCGTGCCCGGTCCCAGGGACAGGTTGAGCTGTCCCGTATAGGCCAGGATGAACCGGGGCGCCGCGTTCCGCTCGATGGCCAGTTGCAGGTCCGGAAAAAGCTCCCGGGCTTTTTTCGCCACGATTTCCAGTTCTTCCCGCGCCTTGGCCATCTCCTGTCGTTGGGCGTAAACCATGCCGAGCTCGTAATGGACATAACCGAAGTCCTTTTTCATGGCCAGGGCCTTCTGCAGTTGTTCCTCCGCCTCGTCCCAGCGCCCCATCATGCGGTAGGTCTGCCCCAGGGCGTAGTAGCCGGCGGAGTCCCGCGGCGACATCCCGATGACCTGTTTGAAGGTCTCCTCCGCCTTGCCGTACTGCTCCAGGGCGAGGTACCCCTGGCCGAGGGCGTAAACGTTTCCGGAGACCACCGGGTTCTTACGGACGGCGGCCTGGTACTGTTCGAGGGCCTCCTCCTGGCGCCCTTCCGCGAAGAGCAGGTTCCCCAGGCTGAGGTTCAGGCCGTCGGCGGACGGGAAGACCCGGATGGCCTCCTTGTAGGCCGTCACGGCTTCCCGGATCCGGCCGCTTTGCCCGAGGGCCTGGGCCATGTACTCGAAGGCGTTCAGGGCATTCTCGGAGAAGGGGGAAAGGGAGATGGAACGTCGGAATTCCCGCACGGCGGCGGTGTAGTTCTTCGCCATGAACGCATCGATCCCCCGTCCCAGGGAGGAGGCGGCCATGTTGTCGATCATGGCCAGGCTGGGGGTCGTGGCGGAAAAAAGCAGGTCGGCGGCGGTGATGGTTTCCATGATGATTATATCGGCCGCGGCGGCGGAAAACTTTAGGGCGCCGCGGTTCGCCGAAAGGGGTCCCGGCGGTGCCCGTTCTCATACCGCCGCGCCGGGACCCTTCGGGAGGGAGTCACTCGGTCGGGCTGTTCCGGAGGCCCGCCGCGATGTTCAGGTTGATGTTGATGAGGATATCCAGCTTTTCCGGGGCCGGGTAGGCCATGACGTCGAAGGTCCGCTTGTCCACGAAAAGGCTCAGGGACAGGAGGTCCTCCCGGATCGGCCTCGGCAGGGGGTGGTCGTCCCGGGCCAGTTCCCCCTGGAGAATGCTCCAGATGCGCTGGTTCTTCTCCAGGGACGCCGCCCGCTCCCCTCCCCGGTCGTGGGGGTCCCAATCGTTCCGGCACTTTTTTAACTGCAAGGCGGCCTTTGTAAGGGCCATGGCCTCGATTTCACGGCCGCTCATGACCGATTGCTGGGCCGTCTTGTACGCTTCAAGTTGCACTGCGGACACGGTTCAATACCTCCTGTTCATAATCCATGAGTTTTCCGGCCTGCCTGATGGCCTGGTAGTATTCGTTCTTCAGCAGATGCCCGCTGATCTCCCCGACGAGGGGCAGGGTGGAAGGCACCTCCCTGACGAGGTCCCGGACGAGGGACCAGTACGTCTTGTGGTATTGCGCCAGGTTGTCGCCGTCGAGGTACATCATCTGGACGGCCAGGTAGATCTGGCCGCAGTAGGTGGTCGCCTCTTCGGGGCGCATGATGTCCTTCTCCCTTAGGATGGGCGTGTTGTTTTCGATGATCAGTTCCGCCCGCTTCCTCCCGTTCCGGATGACGGCCCCGCTGACGACGAGCCTTTCGTTTGGTTTCAGGTCTATTTTCAGCGCCATGAGCGGCCTCAGACTTCCACGGCCAGGATGGCCCCCGGCCCGATTTCCGCGGGCGGCTTCGACGCCGCCTGGTCACCGCTTTTCTGCCGGTCCCGGAAGGTGAAGAGCTTATCCAGGGTCGCGGCGATTTCCCTGTCCGACGCCTCGTCCTCCAGTTTGCCGGAAGACAGGGTCGTCACGTCCCGGTCCAGGCCCAGCCGCTGAACGGCCTCCTCGATGATCCGGACCCGCTTGATGAGGTCCGTCCGCTGGTACGTCGCGATGGGAAAGAACGGCGGATCCCGGACGATGTTCAGATCCCCTTCCACACGTTGATGCAGGCGGTCGATCTCGGCCAGAACGGACGACCGGGACGGCGTGCCCCCCCCGGCGCTCCCGGGGATTCCCGCCCCGCCCGCGAAGGATCCGGGGCGGGGGGCCTCCCTGTCGGAAGGGGAGGTCTCCCGCCGGTCCGACGGGCGGAGCCCCTGGTGCGGCTCCGGGAATAGATGCGTGGTCTGTACGTTCATGTCAAGCTCCCCCTGGCGGTGTCAGGCGGGGAGGAGGTCCTCCTCCCCGTCCGAACCCCCGCGCGTGCTTCTTACCCGAACAGTCTGAGAACCGACTGGGCGGCCTGGGCCGAGAGGCTGAGGGCCGTGGTGCTCAGGGACTGCCTCGTCTGGAGCATGAGCATGTTGGCCCCTTCCTCGTTCGTGTCGGCCAGGGTCAGCTTGTCCGCGCCTTCCGTCAGGGTGTTGATCATGTTGTCGGAGAAGTCCTGACGCACCGTGATGATGCTCAGGTTACCCGAGAGCTTCGAGGCCTCGGAACGGAGCGTCACCGCCGCATTGTCGAGCTCCACGATGGAAGCGTCGATGGCGGCCTCCGTGGCCCAGGCGGCCGCGCCAATGCTCAGACCGGCGGTCGAAGCGTCAAAGCCCTGCACGTCCAGGGTGTGGCTGCCCTCGAACTTGACGGTCATCACCGCGGCGGCGAGCAGATTCTTTCCTTTATACCCGGAGTCTGCCGCAAGGTCGTCGATCTGCTGCAGCATGGTATTGAACTGGGCCTGCAGAGAAGCAAGTTCGCCGCTCGTGGACTCCGTTACCGCCATTGTGGCCACACCACCACCATTGGGAGTGTAGGAAAAATCTCCAGCCACAACGTCAACAACTTCATTGGTTGTATTATCTGTTTTTGATATGGACAGAACACCATCTTTTACCGTTGCACTGAATGCGGCTACCTCACCAGACCAATCTTGATCGTTGATTGCGGCAGCAAGGGAAATGGTATCGATCAAACTGTTACCGCTGGCGAGAAACTGGCCTGTGGCTGCCGGTGCAGTAGTCACTGCGGTGAAAGTAATACCGCCGATATTAATTACATCATCTACATCGATTTGCGTGAGCGTGATCGTTCCAGTATCTTGGCCACTGTCGGCCGGGGCGCTCAGCGCCGACTGGGCGATACCCTTGGCCTGTTCGATCATGGCCGTGATGGCCGTGATGCCCTTGTCGGCCGCCTTGACGGTCTGGACCGCCTGGCCCATGGCGTCCTTCAAGCTGTCGATGACGGACGCCCGCGAGTTGAGCGACTGGGCGGCGAAGAAGGACACGGGGTTGTCGATGGCCGTGTTGACCTTTTTGCCCGTCGAGAGGCGTTCCTGCGTTCTGTCTAAAAGTTTAACCGTGTTCTGGAGGGACAGGAGGTTGGACCTCATTCCTGCGGTTAATGATACGTCGTTAAGAGCCATGATGTTTCTCCTTTTCTAGGTTTTTTTAGTCGGCGTTTCTCGCCGAGGTTTTTCGCCGCCTTCCGCGGCTTTCTCTGTGGCCTTTCGTGGACGGTCCCTTGTTTTTCTCCTCCTTCCCGGCCGTCTCTTTGTCGTCAGCCTTCGATACCCTTATCGGCAGGAGGGGGGAACAACTTTAGCGGTTTTGTGAAAGGCGTGTTTCCGGGGGCGTCCCGCCGGGGACGGTCCCTTTTATAAGGAGGGGGAAGGGGGGAAAAAAGCGTTTTTCAGGGTTTCGGGTCTCCCTCCGCCGGGGGGGACGCCGGCCGGGGGAGGGTCGCGTCGATGTGGCGTTTCAGGCGCGCCCCCTCGGAGAATTCGGGGTTGACGGCCAGGGCCCGGTCGATGGCCTTGCGGGCCTCCGCCCCGTCGTCCTTCTCCAGGTACGCCCGGGCCAGGTTGTAGTGGAGGTGCTCGTCGTCGGGCCGCACGGCGATGGCCTTCCTGTACTGGAGGACGGCCCGGTCGAAGTCGCCGCCCCTGCGGCTGCGGATCCCGTCGGCGTTGTACAGGTCCGCCAGGCCGTCGCGCAGGGCCTCGTCGTCCCCCACCATGTCCCGGGCTTCGGCGAAGTCGCCCCGCTCCAGGGCCAGGCGGGCCTCGTCCATGCCCGGCTTTCCGTCCCCGGGTCCCGACGTCTCCCCGTTGAGGCTCCCCTGGGCCATGATCTCCCGGACCTCCTCGTCCTTCAGGATCATGAGCTGGCGCATGAAGTCCAGGGTCGTGTCGAAGTCGTCGTCCCGGAAGGTGACGGGGCCGTACACGTCGCGGAAGGTTCTCGACGAGGCGAGCTGCTGCTGGAACCGGTTGATGTCCCTGTGCAGTTCCTTCGAGTCGGAGGCGAGCATGGGCGTGGTCTTCAGCTTCTCCAGGACCTCCCCGAAGCGGGCGATACAGGAGTAGAGGTTGTGCGTCTGCAGGTGTTTCCTGCATGCGTTCATCTGGATGTTGATCTCGACCACGGCGTTCCGGTCGATGGTGTCGCTCATGTCCCGTGCCTCCGGTCCCGTTTTCCGCCGGCTCCCGCCGGCCCCGTCTCTGGTTCGCCGCCCCGATTGGCCGCCCGAACAGGGGTGAAGCGGCCCCTCGTCATGCCTTTTACCTTGCATTGACTGTGCCATGTTGGGGTCCCTTCCCGCCGTCCCCTCCCCGGCGGGGCGGCGCTCCGGGGAGGCCGGAGGCGTCGCCATGCCCGCCGGCCCTGGAATAACAGGGGCGTATCCCCGGAACGGGACGGGACCGGAGCGCCCCGGGGGGAGGGCCGGGTGTGAAGTGATTCACACTTTTCCGGAAACGGTCCCTTTGTTCTAAAGTTTTCCTTCCCCCCTGCCGATAGAGAGAATGAAAGCGGTTCATGGATCAGTGGATCGGGGGAAAAGGGGTTCGGTGGGACGATGACGATCTCGACATACCAGGTGGACAACGTGATCAAGGCCTACAACCGGCAGAGCAGGCAAAGCGTGCCGTCGGCGGGCCCGCGGGAGGTGGGAACGGCGGAGTCCCACGGGGACGTCGTTTCCCTGTCGGGTCTGGACAGGAAAGAGGCCTACCAGAAGATATCCTACAGCCTTCTGGATATCATCCTGAAGAGGCGTTCGTGACCCGTCCTTCCCTTCATCTCATCGGCCCGGACATGACCGAAATCAGTGTCCCCCGCGGTTTGCCCGGTCAGCCCCGGGGATAGGAGACGTGGATGTTGCAACCGGCCGTTCCGGACCTCGATTCATTAAAAAAGCGGATTCTCGTCGTCGATGACGACGCGGCCCTGCGCCAGTTGATTACGGAAACCCTGGCCGGGCGGGATTACCTCCTGGCGGAAGCGGAAAACGGCGCGCAGGCCATGCAGATGTTCCTGGCGGGTCACTTCGATCTCGTCATTACGGACATGATGATGCCCGGCATGAGCGGCATGGAATTGCTGGGCCGGATCCGGGAGGCCAGGCCGGAGACCCCCGTTCTGGTGATCACGGCGCACCCGGCGACGAATCTCGCCGTGACGGCCATGAAGAAAGGGGCCGTCGATTTCCTCCCCAAACCCTTCGATATCGACAATCTCGTTTTCAAGGTCGGGATTTCCCTCGAGGAATCGGAGATAACCGGGGAGGGCGGGCGGGAGGCCCGCCGCGAGCCCATCGAGGTGATCAACAAGAAGGAAGAGCTCTCCTTAAGGAGCTATATTTACGAGAGCATCGAAAACACGTCCGGCGGCAACGACCAGATCTTTCAGAAGATCGTGGACATGGCCATCCAGGTCGTGGATGGCGAGAGCAGCGCCCTGTTGCTTTACGACGACAACGCGAAGGCTTTCCACCCCCAGGTGATCAAGAGCGACGACGTCCGGGATTACCTGGACAGGTACATCCCCCGCCTGACCCCCCTGTTCCTCTCGGTGGTGGAAAAGCGGCAGGCCGCCGTCGCCAAAAGCGGTGAAGCCGGTGAATTTCTGCCGACGATCATCTGTTCGCCCCTCATGATCCGGGGCCAGGTCTTCGGCGTCCTCACCGTCAAAAAGGACGGGCGCGGCCCCGGCGTGACCCAGAACGACCTGCAGCACATCCAGAGCCTGACGAACCGGGCGGCCCTGAATCTCGAAAACAAGGTGCTCTACGACAGCCTGTACGGCAACCTGATCGAAACCTTCAAGTCCCTGGTCGCGTCCATCCAGGTCCGGGACCATTACACGGAGGAGCATTCCTGGCGGGTCATGAACCTGGCCCTGGAGGTGGCGCAGGCCATGGGCTGCGACGAGGCGCAGCAGGAATCCCTGAGAATCGCCGCCATGCTGCACGACATCGGCAAGATCGCCATTCCCGACAGCGTCCTTCTGAAACCCGGCCGCCTGACGGACGACGAATACGCCATCATCAAGAAACACCCCGTCATCGGAGAGAGCATCCTCCAGTCCATCGTCATCTTCGAGGAGGAGCGCGACATCATCCTGCACCACCACGAGCGCTGGGACGGCCGGGGCTACCCGGAGGGCCTGGCGGGGGAGAACATCCCCCTCCTGGCGCGCATCCTCTGCGTGGCCGATTCCTACGACGCCATGACGAACACGCGCCCGTACCGGCAGGCCATGCGGATGGAGGACGCCGTTGTGGAGCTGCTGAAAAACCGCGGCACCCAGTTCGACGAACAGGTGGTGGACTGCCTGGTCAGGCTGCTGATCAGACAGACCCCTTCCCCGTAACACGACGGCCCCCTGCCATGTCATTCCGGGGCGCTTCCTTCACGAGTGTCCCTTCACAGGCGTCCCCTGTCGTTCCGGGCGCTTCCTTCACGAGTGTCCCTTCGCAGGCGTTCCTTGCATTGTCATCTATGAAAAAGCTTTTCAAATTAAAGTACACCTCACCCTTTATTGTTTTTCGAAAGCGGAGAGACTTCAGATATCTCGGAGCGTTCGAAAAACAAGTATCCATATCTTTACTGATCGCCA
>JAAYKM010000129.1 GCA_012522415.1 Deltaproteobacteria bacterium
CTCCGGTTCTGCGCCGAGGGGGGAACTGCGAGCGTTGTTCTGCCCCAGAACTGGCTGTTCCTCACAACCTACAAAAAGTTCCGGGAAAAGCTGCTGAAGAACGAAACCTGGCACCTGATCGCCCGGTTAGGAGCACAGTCATTTCAAACTCCCATGTGGGATTACAATATCCAGTTGTTGACCATCAGCCGAAGCGCTGCGGCGCATGAATGCGGTGCGCTGTTCGCCAATGCCGGAACCGGCAACCTGATCCGCGGCGTGGATGTCTCTGAATTTCGTACCGCCGCTGAAAAAGCTTCATGGTTGCCGACGACCGAAATACAAACTACGGAGCAAAAGAAGCAGTTGGAAAATCCGGATTTTATCATTCAATTGGACGAGAAAGTTGCTTCGTTGTTATTTGCAGCTTTTGCTAGTTGTTATCAAGGAACTTCAACCGGAGATAACCTTAGATTTCTTTGCTTTTTTTGGGAAATCCAGGCTGTCTTTGATTCTTGGTGTTTTTTAGAAACTGCCCCTGGCAAAACACAACACTTTGGTGGCAAGAATTCGGTAATAAAGTGGCAAGATGTGAATTTGTATAAAGGTTCTGCTATACGTGGATTGGACGCCTTTGGGGAAAAAGGTGTTGCGGTTGGTCAGATGGTAAAATTGCCTGCAACTTTTTTCCTTGGCCAGCGATTTGCCAACACAACACCGGTTATTATTCCGAAGCATGAGGCAGACTTGCCATCTACTTGGGTGTTCTGTATGTCAGAATCGTTTTCCCATGAACTCCGAAAAATAAACCAGAAGTTGAGCGTTGATAATGGGTATGTAGGTAAGATCCCCTTCGATCTTGACCACTGGTCAAAAGTCGCCGCCGAAAAATACCCCCACGGCCTGCCCAAACTCGTCACCGACGACCCGACCCAGTGGATCTTCCACGGCCATCCCTGCGGCTCCGTCCTGTGGGATGAGGGAACCAAACGGACCGACCACGGCCCCCTGCGCACCGACGGCACCGTGCTGCAGATCGCCGTCGCCCGTCTCCTGGGCTACTGCTGGCCCGCCGAGCTGGATGGGGGAATGGAGCTGGCCGACGAACAGCGGGAATGCGTGAACCGGTGTGAAGCCCTGCTGCGCTATGGGGACGAGGACGGCATCGTCTGCATTCCTCCCGTGCGGGGCGAGGCCCCGGCGTTCGACCGGCTACTGGACCTGCTTGCCGCCGCCTACGGCGACGCCTGGTCCGGCAATATACTGGCCGAACTGCTGAAAAATGCCGACCACGCCGGCAAAACCCTGGAAACCTGGCTGCGGGAAAAGTTCTTCACCCAGCATTGTCAGCGCTTCCAGCACCGTCCTTTCATCTGGCACATCTGTGACGCCCTGCGGGACGGCATCGCCGCATTGGTCAACTACTACAGGCTCGACCGAAAAAAGATGGAAACCCTGATCTACACCTATCTAGGCGACTGGATCAACCGTCAGAAGCAGGAAACGAAAGCGGGAACGGACGGAGCGGAAGAACGACTCGCCGCCGCCGAAAGGCTGAAGAAGAGGCTGGAGCTGATCCTCGAAGGCGAGGCCCCCTACGACATCTTCGTGCGGTGGAAGCCCCTGGATCAGCAGCCCGTCGGGTGGAACCCCGACCTCAACGACGGCGTCCGGCTCAACATCCGTCCCTTTCTCACCGTACCCGACGTGGGAAAAAGAGGAGCGGGGATCCTCCGGGACAAGCCCAACATCAACTGGAACAAGGACCGGGGCAAGGACGTGGAATCCGCCCCCTGGCACCACCTCTTCCACGGCGACCGGATCAACGACCATCACCTGACCCTGGCCGAAAAACAAAGAGCACGGGAGACGGTCGGATGAAAAGAAAGACCGGGAGCAAGAAACTCTGCAATTCTTTTTCCACGGGAGGCGGAGGCCATCATTTCGAGGCCCACGTACAGGCGGCCTTGGTGGCATTGATGCTCTCAGGCGGCATTGCCCCGTGCCTTCCCTGCTGGCCGATTGCGGAGGTGAAGCTCCAGGGAAAGATCGACGGGTATGATACGGATGATTGCATTGTGACGGTGGAAAACCCCAGCACCAGGGAAAGAAGGAAACTGCTCTGTCAGATGAAGCATTCCATTTCGATCACTCAAAGCAACAGCGAGTTCAGCGAGGTGATACAGTCCGCCTGGAATGATTTCAACAACCCCCGGATTTTTACCAAGGACAAGGATAGAATTGCCCTGATTTCGGGCCCCCTCAGCGCGGTGGATGAGCACAATGTCCAATGGCTTCTGAACAGTGCAAAGGACAGCAAAACAAGTATCGAAGAATTTTTCCGTAACGTCGAGCAGGCCAATTTCAGTCCTCCGGAAAGTGAAAAGAAACTTGATGTTTTTCGGTACCATC
>JAAYKM010000130.1 GCA_012522415.1 Deltaproteobacteria bacterium
ATTCATAGATCACGAGGGCAACATTGCACAGTTTCGCCCCAGCGTTGGAACCTTGGATCTCAGAGAGAGTAGGTTCTGTACCCTGATCCTGAAGGCGACGTTTTCTCAGGTGCGTTATCAGAACGACTGCAAGGTTGTATTTTGTTGCAAGTGTTTTCAGGTGCTTGCAGATCTCGTTTTGGGCCTTCCCATCGTTGAGGTCTTCGTCCGAGAAGGCGGGCAGAGAATCTATGATCAGTAGGTCTGGTGTGTTGGAGTGCAGAAGGTTTTCCAGGTTCTTCCTCCCTTGTGGGGTGTCGAGGTCAAGATCCACACCCTTGTCAGAGAGCACTTCCTGATGGACCACCTGGAAATTATCATCCAAGTATTTCCACCCAGAGGCCTTGAAACGCCAGTTAAAGTAGTCCTTACCGCACTCACCATTAAGATACAGGGTTTTCCGTACCGGCTCGGCGATCATCCCCAGTACGGGAGCCCCAATGGAAAGGTCAGAGGCTACCTTCGTCATGAGGATGGATTTTCCCATGCCTGGATCAGCTGCCACGAGGTTGAGGTGTTTCCGGGGAAAGTGCCATATCTTCTCCGGTCTTTGAGCGCTCCCTGGAGAAGGAGCTTCCACAAGGTCGAGGATACTTATCTTCTCCTCTTCTCGTGACAACCACACACTCTCCGCCTGCGCCACGGCCCACCGGTCCCGGAAAAGAGCCCTTGCGGTTTCGATGCCTTGCTCAACATGGACGTCGTTCCAGTCAAGCCCGTTCCGGCTCTCCGGCGGCAGTTCAACAACCTGGAAGCCTGCGGACCTGCATTGTGTGGCGGCGATTTTCCCGGCGTCACCGGCGTCGGGACAGGCATATGGTTCCGCCTTGTGCCGATCCTTGAATATCCGGCAGACCGCCTCGATGTTCCAACAGGTGAAGGCCACAGCCACCGGCTGGCCGGTTATCAGGTGAAGGCTTGCGGCTGTTGCGTATCCCTCCGCCACGTATACAGGCTTCCCCTCTGATACGGTCCCGATAAGGTGGCAGGCTCCCTTCTTTTGCTTCAGGTGTTTTTTGTCCTGCCCCTGCGTCGCCGGAATGCGTTCCAGACCCACCAATTCACCGGAGGCATTGTAGGCCGGTACGAGAAGAACTTGGTCAGCCATGTTCCTGTCAAAGCAGGTCCGGCAGCTGTGAGGAGGAACCTGCTTCCTCTGCAGATAGGGGAAGTCAGCCGGTGCGGGAGCGGCACTGTTCCATACGTCTTGGATATAGCCCCGGTTCTTTTCTGCCTGTGTCGTCTCATCGTCTCTGCGAGAGGGAAGGGATTTTCCATCCTGGCGGGAAGGCTCCTCAATTCCCAACGCCTGGCAGAATTCCGAGAGGAGCATCTTTTCACCGGACGCCCGGTCAAGACAGGTCCGCTTCACCAGGTCGATTGAAAAGGATGGATGCCGGTCCTCACGAAATGGGGAGCTGATAAGCCAGTTCGTCTTTTCGTGATCCTCCCATCTCCCACGATACGGGAGCTGCTGCGCCCAGGTGCGCATATCATCCATGTACGCCATCACTCCCGACCCCCTTCATCAGAGAGAAGCAGGTAAGTGCTGCAGCCTTGGTCATTCCTCAAGGAGAGGATGATATGACCGTCCTTCTTTAATTCGGAAATACGGGAGGCTACATGCCTGCAACCGTATAGCTCCCTGCTCATGTCCTGAGTCAATGGCGCTCCGGTCTTGAGATGTTCGAGCACCAGGTCTTTCTGCCGGAGCTGCCGCTTGACGTCTTCGCCGGTTCTCTGGAAGGTCATGCAGCCCACCTCCAGTCCATGCAGCAACAGTACAGAGGCGTCAGCAGCGAGGATGAAAAGCTATTCGTCTTGTGAGTTAATGGGATTAATAGCGCCTGGATCGGCGCAGGAGGGATGATCCTTCCCTGGTAGGAAAGCCTTGGAGGGTCAGCAGGGTCAGATTCAGAGTCGCCGCCGCTGTCGTCTTCCTGTCGGTGTCTGGATGCGGCATGCGCCGTTGTACCAGAGAACATCCGGGCCGATCTGTGGGGGAGCATGAAGAAATTAGTCACAACACGATGCAGACGGGCCATCGTCGAGCGGAATACTGAATCGTAAATCTTACACCAGGTGAGTTCACGGGCAACTCGACGCCAGCCACCCAGGCTGTTCCCAACTTCTTCTTCGGGCGTCGGTTTCGCTGCTGATGCCGCTTCTTCTGCAAGCACGTCCGCTTCCCAGTCGTCGTCAGGGTTAAAAGAAAAATCACGATGGAATTCAAGCCGCCTGAAGTACTCTTCTTTCGCCAGCGCCCACGCCTTGACACGATCTATTTCAGGGAAGAGCTTCACAACTAGCTTAAGTATCGTCTGAGGTTTGCAGTGCTCTTTCAGATACAACGTGTTCACTACTCCGTCCCTAATCGCCCGAAACACCCAGTCATCAGCCTTGTCCTCTACTTCGCCGTTCCTCGCCGCTTCAAGAGCATATAAACGAGCCGCCTCGAAAGAGCCGGGACCAGGGAAAGCACCTCTTGCTATCATTTCATCGAAGGATTCAGAAGAGTACTTCTTTTCCCGCATTGTTGCGCAGATACATACAGAAGATAGTTTTTTGTAGTCGCCGCTCAGAATAGATTCAATGTCGCCGCATATCGTTTCAATCTGCCCTGCTATGTTTGGATGAAGGGCTTTTCTGAGCTTCCCGTCTCTGAATACGGCCTTATAGTACCTTAGTGTGGTAAAATTATCTTGTCTCGCCATTCCCACTTTCCTTTCTGCCGCCCGTCCCGGCGGCTTTTTTTATTACCGGTCCTGCTACTTCGCCAGACCGGACGCCTCGAAAAAATCAGCTTCCTCGATTCCATAGGCCGCTACGATTTTTCGCCGATGGTCATCACTTGGAACAAGTCGTTTCCGTTCGATTAATGACAATGTGGCTACATGGATACCCATTTTTTCCGCCATCACTTTCTGAGTCAAACCCTTTCGCATTCTCAAAATCGCAAGTTCACTCATGGCTATTCACCCCCCTTCGTGGTAGTATTTACTTGGTTCTATACATAATCTACCACTTACGTTAAAGTGATGCAAGGGGGGTGGACAACCGATTGCATAACTATCACCACAGGTTTTATGCTTTGTGGACAAAGTGACGGACAAGATTAGTTAGAATATCTTGAGGCTTACAGACAGTTAGTCCATATCCACAAGGGAAAGGTATTTTCTGAGCACAAAAAAAAGACGCCCCTGATGGTCAGGAAGCGTCAAATGTAAGCCCCATAAAAAACAGTCCACTGCGCTTAAAAAGAACCTTGAAACTCGAAAAGTCGGTATTTGCAAGGGACTACGGATTCATTTACCCCACGGCGGATTTTGAGTCCGCTGCGTCTACCATTCCGCCACCCCGGCAAGGCACTGGTATTTTTTACCATACTCTATTGCCGATGTCCAGCAGCAAAGTCCAGGAATATTATTTCCGGCGGAACA
>JAAYKM010000131.1 GCA_012522415.1 Deltaproteobacteria bacterium
GCATATCCTGCAGAGAGTATAAACACCGACAAAAAAACACCTAAAAACACCGGAGCACATTTTATTATTAATCTTTTCATGGCTTCCAATCCCTCCAGTAGGTGGGCCGTGTCGACTTGCTCGGAATGTCCTCCTCCGAGTTCTTTATGTGGTCAGGCACATTGATGACCATAAGGTTTCCGGAAAGGGTCACATCTCCCATAACGGCAGGGGGTGTCGAAGCTCCCGGATACCGGGTGACACCTACGTATAACTTCCCGCCCGATACGGTGATGCCGCTGATCCTCGTGGCATCAAGGGTAACATATTTATTTTCGTTCCCGCTTGCGTCGATCCATCCGCCGAGCCCCGTATCCGCCTTGAGGATATAAAAATTGCTGTTGCCGATCTCGCAGTTATCATCTGATGGTACGTAGGAAGCGATGAAAAGATAGCCTTTGTAGAGCACCGGTGGTGTTGTTACCGTCTCGGTAGAGGCAAGGGGCAAGTACCATCCGTTGAGTGTCTGGGCTACGGAGTCAACATTGTCCCTGGTCAGGCCTTCCAGGTCGGTGTATGTGGTGCTTGGTCCGGCGGTGTTCCTGTTCAGCGCCACGATGTAGTTCTGTCCCGTCTGTTCTCCGAAAAGGCCGTCAGGATCACCGGTTCCCCAGAAAAGCCATTTCCGGTTCTTTATGATGCCGATCTCCACGGCGTAGGGGATGCCTACCACAGTGGCGTCCGTAACTTCTCCAGGGGTGAAAACCCTCTGGAGAGACCAGCTGTCCGTTGAAGCGGCGGAGGCATCTCCCTCAAAGACAGCCCCCCTGTGGTCACCGAGATAGAAGTTCTTTATCCTGAGCGGCCTGGGGCCTGTCTCAACTGAGAGAGGGGCAACAGCCATCCCCAGGTCGGCATGGGTCAGTTCCTTGATCCTGTTCCCGTTCTCCATGTCAATCACATACACCGCCTTACCTCCGTCAGCGTCGGTATCGGAATAGGCATACTGCACCCCGGCGCCGAACAGGGCAACCCATTTCGTTATCACGTCTGTTCCCGAAGGGTTGTATACGTCCACGGTGCCGATAAACGGCGTGCTCACCGTCAGGCGAAGCCGCCCGAGGGCCGTTGAGGCGGAGGATTCAGAGGTGGAAAGGACCGCAGTGGATGATCCGGCCGATGCCTTGTCCCACTTGAGGAAAGTCCGCTCATCAACCGGACGGACCGCCATGGTCGCCTGGTCATAGTGATTGTTTTCGAGTGCCCACAAAAATTGGGGCGTTCCGGGGTTTGTTATGTCGAGGGCATACATTCCCGCACCGGCACGGCCAAGGGAACCCAGAAGCACTGTATGATAGGCCCCTCCGAAAGAAACGTCCTCAGCAACCAGGGGGCCGTCCAGAAGATACTGTGCATTAGAATATTTTTCGTTGCTGACCCACGTATTAGACTCATCAACTTTCATTCCCAGAAGGCGCCGGTACCCGAGCACGTTGGGGGGTATAAACGCCCATTTTTCCAATCCTTCAGTGGTCTGGGGAACTGTGACTGAACTGGTTTCGGATGCGAAGGAATGAACCATCCCGTCGTTGGCGTGGAGATATATGAACTTTCCCCTATTTTTGTAGGTTTCCGCAAAATTGCGGTAAGCCTCGTCTTTCAGGAGGCTCTGGGGCGCTCCCACCTCCACGAGCCCGACATGATAAGGATCGCCGAGTTTCCACCGTTCAGAGCCTTCGGTTTCGTCCCATACGTCAAGTCCCCTCACCCAGTTTATGAACTGGGCGAGTTTCGTATTTGGAAGCACAGTCGTGGTGATCGGACCGGCCAGAAGGGGTCGCAGGGCTTCAACCTGGGTACTGAGGAAATGCTTCAGATTGCTGCCGGAAAGACTTGACGTGGTCCTGCCGTCCCAGTCGGCGGTGTATATCTGTCTCGCGGTGTGAGCAGTAGTGTTCAGCTTGGCTCCCGCTTCCCAGTTCGGCGTGGTACTCAATACATCGTCCGAAATGGTGTAGCTGTAGAGATACCCCGTCCACTGCTGGTCCGATTTCGGTTTGAAACCGGTGGAATATGCATTGCCCTGGCCGCCTGCAGCTTTGGGAGGATTCACCAGAGGGGCGCTTCCCGTGGCGGCGAAGTCCTGTATGGTCTGGAATATTTCCTTGAAGGCCGCAAGCAGCCCCTCCATATCTGTGGCGAAATACGCTTTTTGTGTCTGCCCAGCTACAGCCATTTGGTTGAGGGTATTTCTGAGTGCAGTTTGGCTTGGATCGACAATGCCGATGACGAATGTTTTTATCTTCCTTCCATTCTCTATTTTCCCATTCTTCAGTGTTACAGTTATCGGCATCCTATACAATTCATCAACAGCTGTAACAGGATTAAAGTCATCGTTATTTGCTCCATCAGTTAGGACGATCAGCCAGTTATCCTGACACCAATCTGTTATTACCCCATCTTTCTTAAAATACGCCTTAGCCGATTCTGTATCGTGGAACCAAATAGAGGAAGCGATCGGTGTGTTGCCAATAGCTCGAAATTCAGGATTACCGGGATTCGTTTGTGTTTTCTTACTTTCAGTGCCATCAAACCATTTTTTAATATTACTCAGATGCGAAGGATTCTTTGTTGTCGAATCAAAGGGTTCAAGCAACATTGCTTTTTGCCAATCGCCATCCCAGCGCCTGGTCCATTGGTTCCATATTCCAGGGTATTGCCAAGAAATAGACTGCACATTACCGGTCGACCCCGGACTCCAGGAGTATGGGCTATACTGCGTATTTCCGTTTGCCACATAGGTTTGCACAAAACTTGACAAGGCAAATCGGATATTACCAACAAGAGTATTGTCATTAAGGATACGGTACATAACGTTCTTCAGCGTGTACATCCGGCTGTCGTTGGGGTATTTGTACTTGTTTTTCGTCTCAGTGTATGTGCCATACTTCTGAAGATACCAGGCACCGCTTTGCCAGTCCCATCGGTATCCTGAAGGAGGCTCAGGTTTGCTTTCATTTTGTTCGACATTTCTCCAAAGAGTGAATATAAACCAGACATAACGAATTTCGAGACGGCCATCAGAGGTGTTCAACCTATAGCCATCAGGAAGAAAACCTCCGTCCCTGGAATTTTCCCATCGTTCTCCCGTTTCTGTAACCACATCGTAAGAGAAGTACGACGTATTGCTCGGAAGGATCTCTTCCGGGATATAGCGCAGCAGAGGGTGGTAATTGTAATCAACTGATGCGTCATTGTTGCCGGTTGTATTGCGGCCGCTATTCTGATCTGTCCCGAAATAGTAATATGTTGTCGAACCGCCGAAATTGTAGGGGTTCGTCCCGTCTCCGTAAGTGGAAGTACCGCTGCTCATCCTCTCGGTCATGGAGCTGCTGGTGTCGATGAGCAGCAGGACATTCGGCTCAACAAGGTTCGTAAAGCCGAGAGGGGTGTCTTTGTCGGCAGAAAAAAGATCCGTTTTGGGGGTAAAATCCGCAAAAACGGCCGAAGAGCCCGCAGTCAGCAAAATTATAGCAAGCAGGCTCCAGAAGACAGGAAATCCGAAAGAACGACCGCTCTTATTCTTCATTTTCTTCACCTCCGAAATTACCTTGCCATCAGAATTCCCTGTTCCACACGCTTCGTCAGGTCGTTCAGGGTCGCCTCGCTGCGGATCAGGTAGGAGCCCAGAAGCGCGGAATCTGGATCGGCAGCCCCGGTATCGCCCTCGGCCGCATTGGAACTTGCATAAGACTGGGACGATTTTATGCTGCCCCCCTCCTGAGTCTGGAAAATCCTCGGGGGGATTCCCGGCACGAATTCAAGGGCAGAAGTGTATTCATAAGCGAGATCGAAAATGCGAACTTCCACCGATACTCCGTCCAGATCAAAACTGACGGGATTTTGCACAAGAAGCTCCGGAAAGCCCGGAGCCGTAACGGCTGCAATATCGCCGCTCGTGGTGGTGAGGGCCGGCAGTTCACCGGCGTCAACCCGGGAAAGGAGCCACTGTTTTCCCCTCTCGACACCGGCAAGGGCCGCGTTGAGCCGGAGTTCGTCATCGGCCTTCATTTTTGTCGTAGTCATCATGTTCTCTATAAAATAAAACGAAAGAGCCACAAGCGCCCCCGCCACAAGCAGAACAATCAGCGTTATTGGCAGGGCCATTCCTGCTTTCTTGCCAGGAGCCTTCAACATGCTCTTCTTCGCCATGCTTTTCAATTACGTATCCTCCAGCTTCTGGAAACTGCCGCATACCGGTAGTGCATGTCCGCGGGCCTGGGTCCATCCCATCCGACGATTTCGCTCATATACTCCACGTTGTGTCTCACCGATCCCTTGCCGAGTACTGTCACCCTCAGAATCCGGTCCGGCGTGAACTCAATCAGCATATTTTCGATACCTTCAACGACTGGGCTCCAGGGTTCGTTTACCGGCACACCATCCGCCAAATGTTTTACAACCAGGTTATTTTTATCGTCCACTCTAATTTTTACCGCCCTGACATAGTGCATCTCGTCGAAGGCGGAAACTTTCTGAGCCGTTCTCGCCGCAAGGGTAACTTTCTTTCCGTCCGATGGATTGACGGCATTGACAAACATGGGCGCCGTGCTTCCTGGAAAGGCAACCCAACTCTTCATTGCATTGGTACCTTTCACGAAAAGCCCCGCAGGAGGCGGAGCGGTAAGTTCTATTTCAGTTCCGGTGCTGTCTATTTCAAAGTCGTTTTCCACGCCGATACCGGAAGGAACGGCGTAAACGAGCCACAGTCCGGATCCGGATATGTCGTCCGAATTGACAATACCCGGAACCACAACGGCCACAACGTCACCGGAAATAACATCGGCAGATGCGACCTGAACAGGCCCGGTATACTGCTCCCTGACATTCGAAGGCAGAAGGGCGTCTGCGGTTTCCGATACTCCTCCAGTAGAGGAGAAGGCTGTCTGGAATATATCTTTCTTGTTGGGCATTCCAAGGGCTGAGGCGGATATGTAAGGCTGTATAGCCGCCAGGGCCACCTGTCCCCGCTGCTTCGCTTCCATAATGTCCTGATGAAATTTGTAACTCTCAAACACCGAAAAAAACAGAGTCAATACGGCAGACATAACCACACCGAGTATCAGTATGGAAATCAGAATTTCAACGAGGGTGAACGCTTTTTTTTCCATTCTCTTCATTTCTGCCATCCCCTCATTTTACCGCCGTCAGCCTGGCGTTCCTGCTGAGGTCCCGCTCAAGTTTAATTGTGGATTGCTGGGTTATGCCGCCCCAGGAAATTTCTACTACGGCATTTCCCCGTGCAAAGGAGCGGTCAAAGGAAACAGTGTAGATGCCTACGGCCTCTAACGACGCGATATCCGCTGAAGCCGCCTCAAGTACGTCGAGCCGGGTATGGGCAAGGGCGAGGGCTTGTTCCTTCTGGACGGTCTGCAGGGCCATCTTGGAAGACATAATAGGGACGATGGCTATGGCGAGGAGAGCGATGGAGAGGATGAGGAGCGCGATGATGGTCTCGGCGAGGGCAAAGCCGCAGGAGGCATTGACCTGACTTTGACGCCGGCCATGGCAATGTTTTTTCATGCCGATCCCCTCCCCTTGTACAAAAGTTTTAAGAATTTTTGATGTACAGATCTTTCTTTTTCGCAATTATACTCTATTAGCGGACTTTGCGGAATACCCA
>JAAYKM010000132.1 GCA_012522415.1 Deltaproteobacteria bacterium
AACGCCTCCATCGCGAGATTGGGTGACAATCCCAGGTTGCGGGCATCTTTCCCGGCATGGATCGTTATCTTCGCCTTGTCAGCGCCTACCTGATTGAATATGGCGAAGACTGGTCGACAGGAAGATGTTATGTGAAACCGTCGCTCATGGAAGAGCAACGGACAGCACTACGAAAGGCAGCGTAATCGGAAGATGTCGATGGACTCGTTACGCGAAATTGCAAACATTACTTGCGTGACCGGACGTCAATGAACGCCTCATTCGGAATTGTGGACATTTCTTGATGGCCCTCTTGTGCAGGGTGCGTATTTGTTTCCGGCAAAAACAAAAAAGGGGCCGTTTCGCACTGCCCGGGCCCCTTTTAAACTTTTTTCAAATTGCCTTATGTTTCTTTTACGATCCGCGGGGTGATGAAGATAAGCAATTCCCTTTCCTCTGTGAGATCGGATTGTGACTTGAACAACCAGCCCATGACAGGGATTTTTGACAAAAAAGGGATCCCTGTCGTGGTTGTGGTCTCGTACTTTTTCATGATCCCGCCAAGGACCAGGGTATCACCATCACTGACAACCACCTTGGATTCCACATTACTCGCAACCAACGGCGGATTTTCGTCATTTTTATTGACTTTATTCCAATCAGCCGCTTTGTTGGTCGCAAGGACCTTCATCGATATTTTGCCCTCCGAGGTGATCTTGGGCGTCACTTCGAGCTCCAGCTTGGCGTCTTTCATTTCCACTTTTTGCACACCGTCCTCATCGCGGCTCACGTAGGGGATTTCCTCGCCCTGTCCGATTTTTGCCTTCTCGTTATCCAGGGTCGTTACCTTGGGGGCCGAAACAATACGCCCGTCTCCTACTGATTCAAGGGCTTCGAGTTTGGCCGCCAGCACGGCGTTGGCCGAGGAGACAATCACACCAAGGGCGGGGTTCGGCGTGGTGGTGGCGGACGGAAAGTTGACGGCCAAACCCACGGAACCGGAACTTGGCGTGGTGATGTCGGTCGATGTCGTTTGACCCTGCATGACGGGGCTATTGCCGAAAATAAAGCCGACGTCCTTACCGCCCCATCTGTTTTTCCAACTGGTTCCCCAGAGAATTCCCAAATCACGGGAACCGCTGCGCGTGACTTCAACGATTTTTGCTTCAATGGATATCTGCGGTAAACGCCCGTCCTTGACGCGCTTTTCCTGTTCGGCGATTTCTTGCAAGACTTGGCGTTTTACCCGGTCCGCCGCTTCGTCAGACTTTGTTTTTTCTTCTTTACGCATGCGATCTATGGTTTTGACGATGAACACATCACCTTCCTTCACCTTACCCAGCCCCTGCACCGCCAGCACCGTTTCAAAGGCCTCCTGCCAGGTCACCTTCTTCAGGGTAAGGGTGACATTGCCTTTCACATCATCACCCGAAGCGATGCTGACGCCCCCCTCCTCCGCTAAAAGACGCAGCACACTTTTAATATTCGCTTCCTGGAAATCTATAGAAATAAGCTTATTCAGGTTTGTCTCAAAAGGATCCGGCGCCCCCTGGTTCCTGCCGGAAGGCAAGGCCTCCCCTGCATTCCTCGCCGCATACCCTTGTCTTTTCTCCAGCCCCGTATCCCGGGGACGATTTGCTTTCCCGGCAAAACCGGGAACATTGAAATCAATCAGAATCCTTACCCCGTCCTTGCGAACCATATAGGGCACGCGTTCCTTCATTTCCATCGTCACATAACCCCAGGGTTGCCCGTCCTTATCCTGTTGTGATGCGGAAATATTGTGGACATTATCGAGCTTCCCGACGCCGAGGGGCTGACGAAAGTCCTCTGGAATATAGGTATTGGCCATAATGGCAATGACACTGTGCGCATTCCTGTTTTCAATGATTGCCCCGGAGGCTTCGGAGAAACCGAGAATCACCCTCTCCTTCCCGGGAAGCTTTTCAAAAGCGATATCCTGAAGATAGGCCGTCGTTTCAAAATACTTATCCGCCGGCGCACCCGTCTTCCCAGTGTTGACGGCCGCCGCGAACGATGCGGGGGCAACGACAGCCAACAAGAAAAACGCCATTAAACCAATGATGAGACATCGTCTGTTTTTCTTCATGGTGTTCCCTCGGTATCCTTGTGTAACAGGATGGTGATATAATTGATCTTCCCTCTTTGATCGACCGGTTTGACGGCTACGATCACACGATCCGGTTTTATGCTTGACACTCGCCCCTCCTCAAGACCGATCAAGGTTCCTTCAACAATCGGATAAAACTTCTTCTCACTGTCTTCCACAATGGCCCGCCAACCGCTTTGATCGCTTCCCGATATACCTACCAAATTGAAAGAGGAGATATCCTGTTTCTGCAGGGGAGACAGGGGAGGCGCTCCCTTTGCCTGCTGTTTTTTTACCGTGGT
>JAAYKM010000133.1 GCA_012522415.1 Deltaproteobacteria bacterium
GCTTATGATAATCAATTCCGATATACTTCATCACGTGCACCTCCTTAATGTTTTCTAAAACGTAGGGGTTAGTCTAGCACTAGCGCCCTGTCGGAGGTGCACTTTTTTTCATGTTATCATTCCAAACGACACCGCCCTGTCACTTCGAACATCCTCCCTGTCACGTCGAACATCCCTCTTTGTCACTTCGAACATCCCTTTTTGTCACTTCGAACGAACGTGAGAAGTCTTAAACGTAACGCCACCTCTGAAAGCTCAGGGGTTAAGATTTCTCCCCGGCTTGGCAGCCGGGTCGAAATGACATGGGTGGGGCGCTTGCTCCGGGGCGGAATGGCATACTCACCTTTTACCGGGCAGGCAGTCCTGACTGTAAAAACACATCGAACCATGCTAAAAGAACAGCGTTTCAATTTGAAGATGGTCCGTATCCCGGCCCAATCGCAGCGCCCGCTCACCCGGAAGATTGCATGAACGATGAATGATGTTCTGGTTTCCATATCCTGCTTGACCTACAATCATGCACCCTACATTCGCCAGTGCCTGGACGGGTTCATGATGCAGCAGTGCGATTTCGGTTTTGAGGTCCTGATCCATGACGACGCCTCGACCGACGGGACACAGAAAATCATCAGAGAATACGAGACAAAGTACCCGGATATAATCAAACCCCTCCTGCAGACGGAAAACCAGTTCTCCCGGGGCTCCAGGGGAATCATGATGAGGCGATTCAATTTTCCCCGCGCCCGGGGCAAATACATCGCCCTGTGCGAAGGGGACGACTATTGGACGGACCCTCGTAAACTGCAAAAGCAGGTGGATTTTCTGGAGACGCATGAAGACGTGTCCCTGTGTTTTCATAACGCCCTGATGGTTTACGAAGACGGCGGCTCCCTGAGGCAGCCGTTTCAAAATCTGGGGAACAGGGAATATTCCGGGGCGGAAATTCTGCGGCACTGGACGATACCGACGGCGTCCGTTGTTTTCCGCAGAGAAAATTATGTCATGCACCACAGCCCCAATAACTTTTTCGGGGACATAATCCTCTTTTTGACTCTGGCGGAAAAGGGGAAATTATGGTGCCTTGACGAAACGATGAGCGCGTACCGGAGGCACCGTGGCGGCCTGTCTTATATGGAGAGAAACGCTTTTCTCTCCTGTGATCCGAAAATATTGAAACATTACGAAGAGATCGGAAAGAATTTTGGGGGGAAATATAAAGGGGTGGCCTGCGAGCTCATAAACGACCTGTATTTGAAAATGGCGATTGAACAGTTCAGGCACATGAATTTCAGATTTATAAGGTCGCTGTTTCTTTGTTTCAGGGATGACCCCCGATTGTGCCTTAAAAATATAAAATCCAGATTCATCTGAAAATTGAAAGGCGGGAAGCAATCCCTTGTTTGCCTGGGGCCACCCCGGTGAAACGTCGTAAACCCCGTCTGTCACAGGGCAATGCCCGGCGGAGGGCCATGCCTTTTTGCCATCCCGAACGCCTTCCCTGTCACTTCGGACATCCCTCTTTGTCACTTCGAACGAACGTGAGAAGTCTTAAACGTAACGCTACCTCCGAAACCTCAGGGGTTAAGATTTCTCCCCGGCTTAACAGCCGGGTCGAAATGACATGGAGGGTGCTTGCACCGGGGTCGAAATGACATTTTTTTTGTCACTCCGACCACCGCCAAAGGCCCAAAATGTCATTCCGAATCCCCGCGACAGCGGGGTGAGGAATCTTAAACGTAACGCTCTGGGATGGCGTAAAGGACAAGATTTCTCGTCGCTTCGCTCCTCGAAATGACATGGGTGGGTGCTTGCACCGGGGCGAAATGACATGATGAGGCGGAAGGAACATGGGGGGGTGCGGGGGCTTACCCGCTCAGACACCCTGGCGGTTCAGCCAGCATCGGTATCCGTACATTTCGGCCAGGCACTTGACGACCCGCTCCGGGGTCAGGAAGGAAACGCTTTTGTATGGTTCATCGGCCTCTTCCCGGATGGTTTTCGCCTGCCCGTCCGGGAGCAGGATAACCCCCATGACGGGCTTCTTGTACCGCGCCATCAGATGAATCACATGCCGGACAAACTGCTCCTCGAATTCGCTGACCATCGCGGGGATGGCCGCGAACAGCTTGCGATCGTAATGGGGATCCGCCTTGACGGAGGACTCCATCAACCAGCGAAAGAACGCCATCCGCCCGAGAATGCCCATATGAACGACCGCATCGCACCCGTCCCACTTCATGAGTTCCTCGACCAGCATCATGGGAATGGCCGGGTCGAACTCCGCGACCAAATCGATCGGGTTGGAACGGCTCCAGTAAGGGGGCAGGATGCCGTCGATTCTTCCGATCAACTCCGGGGACAGGTTGGGAACCCGCAAACCGTGTTTTTCGCAAAGATCGGCCAGAACGACCCCCCAGCCGCCGCCGATGGTGATCGCCGCAACCCGATTCCCCCGGGGCAGGGGCAGGGACGAAAACACAGCGGACAGGTCGAGGAGATCCATGGGGTGCTCGACCACAATCACCCCCGCCTGGCGGCAGGCTGAATCGAAGACCCGCATGTCGGACGCCATGGCCCCCGTATGGCTGGCCGCGGCACGGTTACCCGATTCGGTACGGCCGCCCTTCAAGACCACGGCGGGTTTTTTCAGGCACAGGCGCCTGGCCGTTTCATAAAACCGCCGCCCGTCCTTGATGCCTTCCAGGTACATGAGAACCGTCTCCGTTTGTTCGTCCGCTACGAAGCCTTCCATATAATCCTCGATGGCGACCATGGATTCGTTTCCCGACCCGCAGAACGCCCGTATCCCGATTCCCTCTTCGACGGCAAAGGCCAGAAGCTGTATGCCGAGGTTCCCCGACTGGGCGAGGAGCGTCGTCGTACCCGGTTTCGGGCGAACGTGAAAACCGGTGCAGGTAAAATGGATATGGGGATTGATAATGCCCATCGTGTTGGGGCCAAGAATCAGAATATCCGCCCGCCTGGCCCGTTCCACCAGGTCTTCCTCCCGCCGCTTCCCCTCCTCCCCCATCTCGCCGAAACCGGAGGTGATGAGCAGCATCTGGCGGATCCCCTTCTTTTCAAAATCGGGGATAACCGAGGGAACCTTGTCGGCCGGGAGGGTCACGATGCCAAGGTCCACGGGACCCGGAATGTCGAGCACCGACTTGTAAACCGGTCGGCCCGCGATTTCACCGCCCCGGGGGTTGACCAGGTAAATCCCGCCCTCGTAGCCTCCGCCCACCACATTGGTGAAAAGCATGTGCCCCCACTTCCCGAAGGTGGCGGAAGCGCCGACAAAAGCAATCGAACGGGGGTGGAACAGCCTGTAGATCGTCCCCGGATCGACAGGCCGGCGCCGCGGCCCCGGCGTATCGGGCTTTCCCAACACGATCAGGGCGTCCACCGCCGTAAGACGGCCCTCGGCATCGGCGATCAGGGGATTGATATCGACCTCCCGGATTTCCGGAAAATCGTCGGCCAGGCGGGACAGGCCCTCCATGACGCGAACAATCGCCTCCCGATCCACGGCGCCCTGTCCGCGAAAGTCATCGAGGAGGGCCCGGCCCCTGATTTCACCGACGGCATGCAGGGCTTCCGCCCGCGTCACCGGGGCGACACGAAAAACGACGTCCCCCAGGGCTTCGGTGAATACACCGCCGAGACCGAACATGACGACGGGTCCGAACTGCCGGTCACGGAAGAAACCGGCAACGAACTTCCGATCCCCGGAAACGTGCGGTTGAACGAGAAAGCCCTCCAGATCGTCTCCTGCGGCGGCTTCCATCGCCCTGACCACGGCGGGAAGCTCCGGTTCATGCCGGATCCCCGTCCGAACGAGGCCCCGTTCCGTTTTATGGGTGAGACGATGGCCTAACGCCTTGACCACGACAGGGTACCCCAGGCGGCGGGCATGTCCGATGACTTCAGCCTCGGTTAAAGCGACGGCTTCATCCACGACGGGCACGCCGTAAACCCGCAACACCCGCTTCGCTTCGGCCTCCGTCAACGAGAACCGATTCTCGGCTCCGGCGTTTGCAATTATGTCGGCAGGATCCATTTTTTCTTCATCCTCGTTCAGGGCGGCTTTTCAAAGGTATAGGGGCGTTCGAGGTAACATAAAAGGTGTCAAAGTGACAAGAAGTTATGTCATTTCGGGGAGCGCCAGTCCCATGTCACTTCGAGGAACGAATGCCCCCCATGTCCTTTTGACCCGGCGCAAGCGCCCACCCATGTCATTTTGACCCGGCGCAAGCACCCACCCATGTCATTTCGAACCCGGCTGCCAAGCCGGGGAGAAATCTTAACCCCCGAGGTCTCGGAGACTGCGTTGCGTTTAAGACTTCTCACGTTCGTTCGAAGTGACAGAAAGGAACGTTCGAAGCGACAAGGAGGGTGGCGAAGCGACGAAAAGGCATGGCCTTTCGCCCCGGCGAATGCTCCATGTCATTACAACGAACGCCCCTATGTCCTTTCGACCCGGCGCAAGCACCCATCCATGTCATTTCGAACCCGGCTGTCAA
>JAAYKM010000134.1 GCA_012522415.1 Deltaproteobacteria bacterium
ATTCTATCCAGGCCAACAGCTTTGGCGGCACTTCCCGGCCTGATCTGCGAGAAGAGCTGGTGCAGGGTTCCCGGGAAAGGGCATCCTCGAGGTTTTCGTATTCGTCGGTCAATCTTTCAAATACCGGGCGGGATGGCACGCAGGACTTGCGCCCGAGATAGACCGGCCAAAAGGGGGACTGCAAGCTGCCTCTCCACGGGCTTCCTTCAGTGGTTCCGGAAATCCACCCGAGCAGTTCGTTGTCGGCACTCGAAAGGGCAACAAGAAAAGAGGCATCGTGGAGGTACTCCCTGGGTGAGATTATGGTGCTTTCTTCATGTTCCAGGGCGGTGGCAAGGGACGAAGCTGTACCTCCACCATGTTTATATTGACCGGCTGCGGTCAGATGGTATCCGGTCACGGTGTGGTAGTCGGTGGAGAGTATCCCCGGCCGGTCGACCCGCACGGAAAATCCAAGCTTTCCATCGATAATCTCGAGATCTTTGTTATCGCGCCTCAGGCCCAAAGCACAACCGATGAGGCCGATCACTCCCGATTTTGTGGGTTCCAGGGCGCTCTCTCTCACATCCCATCGGGAACGGGAACCCCAGGACTGCATGGGGCCATCGAGACGAAGCAGCAGAATGGGTCTAGTCACAAGCCTTCACCACTTTTTCCACTTCTTTGAGGAGTTGTTCCAAATTTTCTGAAGAAACGACATCCAGTATCGTAATTCCCCTGTTTTTCGATAGAAGCAACCGCTTACCGGCTTTTAAGGAATACATACTGGTAAGGTCTTCGCATTCTTTTTTCAGCCGCTTTGCTGACTCCATTTCAATTCCGTCTCCCAGCTTTGGGTTGACTGGAACGGAGAAGGCATTGGTATAGCTCACGGGAAGGTTAGAGTCCCTGATTTCCACCCAGACCAGGCTCGGCCACTGGTGGGCGGCGAATGTATTCTGTTTTCCGCTGGGTGTGACTGAACATGCTGCCTCGATCAATGCCTGAACAGCCTTGGCTGCGGTCGCCCTGGCCTCTTTTTCGTCATCTGACTTGACTTCACGGCGGAATGACTTTCCTGTGAGGTTGTCCACAAGACCGTCGATGTGGACGTTGAAATATTTATAGTAGCAGGCGGAATTGAACTCCACGTCGCCGATCATATCAGCACCTGCGCCGGCTTCGTCATCGGAAGACCGCTCCAGATCATCCATGGCGGTGTAGTAATCGAATTCGTGATCGACCTTGTGGGTACTGATTGCATGAGCGAACTGGCATGATGCCTCTACATCAACGAAGGCTTCGCTCGTTACCATACGTCCAAAGAGTGCTACGTCCACCGACATGGGGCGGAATCCATTATCTTTCGCCTTTTCCTGGAGGTCTTTTGCTTTCACTTTCTCGAAGTCTTTCGCCGTTTTTGCCTCCATGGCAGCCTTGTATAAAACGTCAACTACTGCATTTACGTCGGCATCATTCAGGAACATGGTCTGAGCGGTCCTGTAATAGCCGCTCTTGTTCTCTTTTTGCTCCGTGCCGTCTTTGTTCCCGAAGCCGCTTGTTTTCTGGGCTGCCAGCGCAGCCATTTCCTCATTCAGCCCCTTTTCCAGCAGTTTGTTCCTCACAAGTTCCGGAAGCATCCGTGTCCTCGTTCCCAAAAGACCGCCCATCTTTTCAATGAACACGTCAGAGCGACGGACTGTGCGCTTGAGACACTGGCTCGAGATCCTGGCACGTTTAAAACCGCCGAAGACCGCTTCCTTGGGGCTTCCCGAATCGTCACGGTTAAGGTTGCTCGGTGCATGGTTCTGAAGCATGTGAACTTCTACAAGCATGGCTATCAGTCCTTTTCTTCCTGGATTTTTGGAGTGTCACTGGTACTGTCCGTGCTGAAATAACTGCCAGCCCATTTTTTCTGTACCCACTTCTCCCTTGAGTTCCACTGCTTCACATGTTTGAGCAGCAGAGGCCAGTCGATCCCGATGCCTTTTCCGGCCGCGTAGCGAACCATCTGGCGGAGCCGGTACGGGAAATCTCCTTCGCCGGTATAGGTGTCATATTCGGAGTCGAGAAGAATGTGAAACCTCCTCTTCAAGGACTCGCTTGCAGACCCGGAAGCAACAGCTCTCTTCCACGTCACTCCGAAGTCGCCCTGGGAACGGTGACGCCCGGCTCGAATATCCGTGGTCTTGTAC
>JAAYKM010000135.1 GCA_012522415.1 Deltaproteobacteria bacterium
GGGCAGCCGCTTTTTTGCGTCTAATTTTCCAATGGCTTTCTAATTATCAAAGAACCATCTCTTACGGTAACGCTTTATCAAAATAGACTTTTTCAGAACCGACTAATTATCAAAAGCACTCGACTGTTTCATGGATTTACGGACAGCCCCCGCATGGCCACCATGAGCGGAATGTCCCGTCTCGGCGACATTCAATAGGGGAATTTGGAAATCATCTCTCCCATGACGAACCAACTGAATAACACCTCAAGACGGTTTCCACTTTTTTGTGGCGGGATCCGTTGCGTCGGCGGTACATTCTCGCAAAAGGGGGATCAGTCGGAACGGAGGGAAGAAGCAAGATGAAAGCAAACGGGTCCGGGCAATTCAATGTTGTATTCCCCGACGATCCCGGAGCATCAGGCTGAGGGAGAATCGAGTGAAGGAGAAACAAATGATCTGGCACAGCATGGAAGTCGAGGGCGTCTTCGCGAACCTGAAATCCTCACCCCGTGGACTTTCCTCCGGAGATGCCGCCGCACGGCTGACTCAGTTCGGGCCGAACGAGTTAATCGAAAAGAAGAAAAAATCCCTCTTCCGGATGTTTCTCGACCAGTTCCTGGATTTCATGATTCTCGTCCTGATCGCCGCCGCCCTGATCTCCGGATTTATCGGAGAAGTAACGGATACGATCGCAATCGTTGTCATCGTCATCGCCAATGGGGTGATCGGCTTTGTCCAGGAATATCGAGCGGAAAAGGCCATGGAAGCCCTGAAAAAAATGGCGGCCCCCACGGCGACGGTCCTTCGGGACGGACACCCGGAGACCTTGCCGGCCTCTGTCCTGGTTCCCGGCGATATGGTGGTTCTCGAGGCGGGAAGAATCGTGCCGGCCGATCTTCGACTAACGGAAACGGCATATCTGAAAGTGGATGAGGCCACCCTCACCGGGGAATCGGTGCCGGTGGAAAAAAGCATCGAAGTTCTGCCGGACAGGGAGATCCCCCTGGGAGACAGGAAGAACATGGCCTATAAAGGGACCTTCGTGACCTATGGCCGGGGAACGGGCATTGTGGCTGAAACCGGTATGAACACGGAGTTCGGCAGGATCGCCTCCCTGCTTCAGGATACGGAAGAGGGTAAGACCCCCCTTCAGAAAAGGATGACCGTCTTCGGTCGGAAGCTCGCTGCGGCCGTGCTTGTCATCTGTGCCGTGGTCCTGGGAATGGGCCTTTTACGGGGAGAGCCCCCCCTGCTCATGTTTCTGACCGCCATCTCCCTGGCCGTCGCCGCTATTCCGGAGGCCCTTCCCGCCATCATCACGATTGCCCTGGCCCTCGGGGCGAGAAAGCTCATCCGCCTGAAGGCCCTGATCCGCACCCTTCCTGCCGTCGAAACCCTGGGTTCGGTCACCTACATCTGCTCCGACAAGACGGGTACCCTGACGGAAAACCGGATGACTGTGGAGGAATTGTTCTTCAATGGCCGCCTGATTTCGGCAGAAGACCTTGCCGGCGGGAAAGGGAAGGAGGACACCGGTTCCGTTTTTCTGGCCGCCCTGGCGTTGAGCAATGACGCCCAGGTGGGCAGCGATGGAGAACTTCTGGGCGACCCGACGGAAACCGCTTTCTTCGATATCGCCATGAAGCGCGGATTTGACAAGTCGAATCTGGAAAAAACACATCGGCGTGTAGCGGAAATCCCCTTTTCCTCCAAAAGAAAGTGCATGACGACCTTCCACGAATGGAAGGGTGGTTTTATCTCCTTCACCAAGGGGGCCGTGGATGTTCTCGCGGAGAAAACGATCGACGTCATGATGCCCTCCGGGCCAATCGCCATGGATCCAGAGGAAATGAGAAATCTCAACAACTCGATGGCCGCCGAGGGGCTGAGGGTGCTCTGCTTTGCCATGCGGAAATGGGACCGCATCCCCGAGGACCTGTCACCGGAAAACATCGAACGGGAACTGACGATGATCGGCCTGGTCGGCATGATCGATCCGCCTCGTCAGGAGGCGATGGAGGCGGTCTCATTGTGTCGGAGTGCGGGCATACGGACGGTCATGATCACGGGTGATCATCCTGCCACGGCCCGGGCAATCGCCGGAAAAATCGGAATGATGGAAGATGACGCCGAGGCCGTGATCACCGGAATGGAGCTGGAAAAACTTTCCCTGGCGGAGTTCGAGGACCGCGTCGAGCACATCCGCGTCTACGCCCGGATGGCCCCGGAGCAGAAGCTGAAGATCGTCGAGGCGTTGCAGGACCGGGGGCAATACGTCGCCATGACCGGTGACGGGGTCAACGACGCCCCGGCGCTGAAGCGTGCGGACATCGGCATCGCCATGGGGATCACGGGAACGGATGTTTCCAAGGAGGCGTCGGCCATGATTCTCCTGGACGATAACTTTGCCTCCATCGTCTACGCCGTCCGAGAGGGACGGAAAATCTACGACAACATCAGAAAGTCCATCCGTTACCTGCTGTCAACCAATTCAGGCGAGATCTGGACGCTCTTTCTTGCCTCCCTGGTCGGCCTGCCCATTCCGCTGCTCCCGATTCATATCCTCTGGATCAATCTCGTCACCGACGGCCTCCCCGCGCTGGCCCTGTCCGTCGAACCGGCGGAGGAGGAAGTCATGAACCGTCCCCCCCGCCCCCCGGGGGAGAGCCTCTTCGCGGGCAATCTGGGCTTTCATGCCGTCTGGGTCGGCCTTCTGATGGGCGGCATCGCCCTGTGCGTTCAGTTCTGGTCCCTTCGAGTGGAAAATACGCACTGGCAGACCATGGTCTTTACGGTCCTCTGTCTGACCCAGCTCGGCCACGTCCTGGCCATCCGTTCGGAAAAAGAGTCGCTTTTTAAAATCGGCCTGTTCTCGAACAAATATCTCTTCGGCGCCGTGATGCTGACTTTCCTTTTGCAGTTGGCGACGATTTACGTGCCTGCTTTGAACCCGATATTCAAAACGTCGCCCTTGACGGCGCAGGAACTGGCCGTCACCCTTGCCTTGTCGTCCCTTATCTTTATTGCAGTGGAAATCGAGAAATTCTTCATCCGGCGAAAGGAAAACCCCCGGACGACACGGTGAGATCGAAGAAAACCCTTTCACTCAAACAAGGGAAATTGGGCCCTCCTGAATATGACGAAATGAAACGCCATGTGGAGAATACGGAGCCGACAGCCGTTGCCACCCATATCGATTACGACGCTGTTTTTTTGTGGCGGAAACCTGTACTGGCCGGCACCTTGATCCAGAAGGCGGAAACCAGGTTCAGAAGGGCTATAAAGGCCCCGAATATGAATACCACCTGATATCCCCAGGCAACCCATAAAAGCCCCCCTGCCAGTGCGACACCGATGGAGAAGAGGTGGTCGATGGAAACGGACATGGTAAGTGTCGGGGTGACATGTTCGGGGCGAACGGCTATTTTTTTAAGATATGTTGCACGGGCCATGTTGACAGACATCATGAGCTGATCAATAACAAAACATGCGCAAGCAATCAAAAAGGCCGTATATTCGGAAAAAACATCTCTGGCAAAACCATATCCGGCACAGATAAAAATCAGAACCACCGCTTCGAAAATCAGGACTGCCCGTTCGCCGAAACGATCTATAGACCTTCCGAGCAACGGCTGGAACACAATCCCGGAAATCCCCGCGATCGTAAGAAGTCGTATCTGAAAAACATCATAACCATTTAATATTACTTGACAATGATCATTTTTTATGCGATGTAATTTGCAAGATTTTAACCCTTAACCCCTACTTTTCCTGCAAATTACACAGATGAAACCAA
>JAAYKM010000136.1 GCA_012522415.1 Deltaproteobacteria bacterium
CAATGGGTCGTCTGCCCATGTTGCGATAGCCCCGGTGAGGCCTTTCGTAATTGTAGTGATGGAGCCATCTGTCCAGATTCTCCTGTAGTTCCTCCACGGAGGTGTAGAAGGTGTTCCGGAAGGTCTCACGGAAGAACTCATCGAGAACGGTCCGGTTGAAGCGCTCCACAAAACCATTGGTCCTGGGGCGGGCCACCTTGGTTCGGCGATGCTCGATATCACAGAGTTCCAGAAAGATCTCGTAAGGGTGGAACATAGACCGGTTGTCGCCATCAATGTTAAATGTACCCGGAACAACGGAATAAAATGTCCTCCAGGATAAAACTTTTGGCATACCTTCAGGCAGCCATGATTGGGGAAGGGGATGTCCTGTTCACCCACGACACGCCCATCTCCCTGCAAGTCAAAAAGGGAGACCAATCAATTTGCATATTTCGGGTATCGCGTCTACGTCCATGCCGGCGCCTATAGCGGTCATGATGAGTTCCCCTTTTTTCAAAGAACATCTTATCTCCCATAGAATACCGCCCCCATATCCCATCTGGACGCAAGTGGCGTGATGGGTTCAGCAGGCGGTTACATTTGGAGTATCGGATTATTTATCAATTTCTTTAATTACGAGTTACGAGAATGCTGTTGATGCACGATCAGCCCTCGCACCCCCGTCAGATGAAACGGACGAAATGTGAGCCAAAAAGTTTTGGCTCTTTCCGATCGTGTGATCAGGGATACCCGGGGCGGGTCAATTTTCGTGAAAAAGGGGATGATTTTCGTGATAATGGGTCCCGTTTGAAGGGTTTTTGCCGGTGCCGAAGGGGCAAAAGCGGGGTTGTCTGGATGAACCCGGAGAATTTCCCACAGTTTTGGGAAGGACGGAGATCTCGCCGAGGATGGTCGGGTGCTGTCTCAAGAAATATCGACATAATAGCCGTTACAGGACAGATTTGCTGATTTTCTAATTGACATTCCTTTTTTTCTGAGATATGGCCTGTAACCCGTGAATGAACGTTCATTCCCTGTCGTATTGAAATGGAATCCGTCATGAAAACACCGGACAAACGCGATGATATCATGCAAGCGACTTTGGAACTCATTGCTGAACATGGCTTTCATGGCACCTCCATGGCCATGATCGGTGAGAGAGCGGATGTAGGGGCTGGAACCATATATCGATATTTTAAAAGCAAGGAAAACCTCATCAACGCGGTGAACCAGGAACTGACAGAAAAGATTGTTGCCTCTTTGCTGCAAGCCGGAACCGCCAAAGGGAAGCCCCTTCGGGAAAGATTTTTGTATCTGGCGACAGGGTTTTGCAAGTATCTGATCGACCATCCCATCCATTTCTGTTTTCTTGAGCAGTACTACAACTCCCCCTACGGGGTCAGTTTTCGCAGGGAAAGGCTTTTCGGTAAATCGAAAGACCATGACATATTCTTGGGTTTATTCGAGGAGGGGATCAAACAGAAGACACTAAAAGACTTGCCGCTTCCCCTGCTGTTTGCTTTGGCTTTCGGGCCTATCATTGCCATGATGCGGGACCATATTCTCGGGTTCATCGTTCTGAACGATACCCTGTTAAAAAAAACCGTAGAGGCCTGCTGGGACGGGGTGAAAAGGTAGGGGATTTTTTTAGGGAAGAAAACGGAATGAATGTTCATTCTAAGCGTGCAATCCGTATAATCATTATAGAGCTTGTTGCCTTATATCTCCAACGCGCTGATATGCATCTAGACTTGCCATTCAAATTTCACAATAGAGGTGTTTCATGCAGATGGGTAGAATAACAAGATGGATCATTGCTCTGGGGTTGATTAAAGGCTTGTTGCTGCTCGGCTGCGGGCAACAGTCCCCCTTAACCGGGCAGTCCCCGCCGGAGGTGGCCATCGTTGAGGTAAAGACCGAAAGGGTTTCGATTACGGCGGAACTACCGGGACGCGCATCGGCTTATCTCGTCGCGGAAGTCCGTCCGCAAGTGGGGGGAATTATTCAAAAACGTCTCTTCACAGAAGGGGCAGATGTCAAGGCTGGCGATGTGCTTTACCAGATCGACCCGGCGACCTATCAGGCCGCTTACGCCAGTGCAAAGGCTGCCCTTGCCAAGGCGGAAGCCAACGTGACGGCTGTTCGTTACAGGGCCGAACGGTACAACGAACTGGTGGCCCTTCGGGCGATCAGTCAACAGGACCACGATGACGCGATGGCCGCCCTCAAACAGGCCGAGGCGGATATCGAGGCGGGAAAGGCCGCTGTGGAAACCGCCAGGATCAACCTGGCCTATACCCAGGTCAAAGCACCGATATCGGGGCGAATCGGTAAATCATCAGTGACCGTCGGCGCCTTGGTAACGGCAAGCCAACCCGTGGCGCTGGCCACCATCCAGCAGATCGATCCCGTCTACATCGACGTCACGCAGTCAAGCGCAAGTATGTTGCGGATGCAGCAGAGTATGGCAGAGGGTACCCTCAAACGAGACAGCACCAACCGGGCAAAGGTCCGTCTGATTCTGGAAGACAACACGATTTATCCCCTGGAGGGGACCTTGCAGTTCCAGGATGTTACGGTCGATCCGACAACCGGCGCCTACCTCCTGCGCATCATATTCCCCAATCCCAAGCGCATTCTGCTGCCGGGGATGTACGTGCGGGCCATCCTGGAAGAAGGGGTCAACGAGCAGGCGATCCTGCTTCCACAGCAAGGCGTCAGTCGAGACCCGAAAGGGAACCCAACGTCGCTTATCATCGATGCCGAAGAGAAGGTCCAGCAGAGGACGCTGAAGCTGGACCGGACCGTCGGTGACAAATGGCTTGTTTCATCGGGACTTGAACCTGGCGACCGGGTCATCCTCGAGGGAATACAAAAGGTCAAGCCGGGTGTTTCGGTGAAAGCGGTTCCGTTTTACGCCAATGAAAAAAACAACGGCGGGCAAAACAAGCATACAGCTCCGTCGGCTACAAAATTGAACTGACGGAGGCCCCATGCTATCAAGATTCTTCCTGGATCGTCCGGTTTTCGCATGGGTCATCGCCATCATCATCATGGCAGTGGGCGTGCTGGCGATCCATAATCTGCCCATATCCCAGTATCCCCCTATCGCCCCGCCGTCCATCGCCATCAGTGCCTTCTACCCGGGAGCCTCGGCGGAAACCGTCGAGAACAGCGTGACCCAGATCATCGAACAGAAGATGACCGGCTTCGACAAGATGCTGTACCTGTCGGCAACCAGTGATTCGGCCGGCTCTTCCCGCCTCGAGTTGACCTTCGCCCCGGGGACCGACCCGGACCTTGCCTGGGCCCAGGTGCAGAACAAGCTCCAGCTCGCCATGCCGAGCCTGCCCGAGGTCGTGCAAAGTCAGGGCATTAAGGTCAGCAAAAGCACCCGGAATTATCTGATGATTATCGGTCTGATTTCGGAAGACGGGAGTATGGATGGGACCGATTTGCGCGACTACACCCAATCCAACCTGGAGAAGGTGTTAGCGAGGGTGCCGGGAGTAGGCGAAGTGGAAGTTTTCGGTACCCAGTACGCCATGCGCGTCTGGCTGGATCCCGATAAATTGACCAATTATCACATGACGATTCAGGACGTTGTTACCGCGCTTCGGGCCTACAATGTCGAGGTGTCCGCCGGACAGTTCGGCGGAACACCGGCGATGAAAGGCCAGCGTCTAAACGCGTCCATCATCGTCCAGAGTATGCTCAAGACTCCCGATGAGTTTGCCGCCATTCCCCTGCGGACCAATCCGGACGGTTCCATCGTAAAGGTGAGCGATGTGGGGCGGACTGAGCTTGGCACCGAATCCTACGATATAGAAGGCCTGTACAACGGAAAACCGGCCTCCGCCTTAGCTGTCCGGCAGGCTGCCGGCGCCAATGCCCTGGACACGGCAGAAGCGGTCAGGGCCAAGATGACTGAAATGAGCCATTATTTTCCGGCCGGCATGCGCGTCATTTATCCCTACGACACCACCCCCTTCATCCGGGTTGCCATCAACGAGGTGTTCAAAACCCTTTTCGAAGCGATCCTGCTGGTGTTCCTGGTCATGTGGCTTTTCCTGGGAAACATCCGGGCCACTCTGATTCCGACCATTGCGGTGCCGGTGGTGATTCTGGGGACGTTTGCCGTATTGGGGTTCTTCGGCTTCTCCATCAACATGTTGACCATGTTTGCCATGGTTCTGGCAATCGGCCTGCTTGTGGATGACGCCATTGTCGTTGTGGAAAACGTCGAGCGGATCATCAGTGAAGAAGGGCTTCCTCCCAAGGAGGCCACCCGTAAATCCATGGACCAGATCACCAGCGCCCTGATCGGCATCGGGCTGGTGCTGTCGGCGGTTTTCGGTCCCATGGCATTTTTCGGTGGTTCTACCGGGGTCATCTATCGGCAGTTTTCGATCACCATTATCGCCGCCATGCTTCTTTCCGTGCTGGTGGCTCTGATTCTTACACCGGTACTCTGCGCATCACTTCTTAAACCCGTGGCAGCCGGGCATGAGCCGGCAGAGAACGCGATTTTTTTCCTCCGCCCCTTCTTCTTGTGGTTTGATCGCATGTTCTTTCGTACGAGGGATCTTTATATGCGGCTGGTCGGCCATTCCATCGCTCACAAGCTGCGTTACTTGCTCGTTTTCATCCTCATCGTTGCGGCGATGGGCTTTTTATTCTTTCGCATGCCCACAGCCTATCTCCCGGATGAGGACCAGGGGGTTCTGATGATACAGACCATGCTTCCGGCCAACTCGAGCCTGGAACAGACCCAAGAGGTCATGGATCAGGTCAGGAACTATTTTCTGGAAGAAGAAAAAGAAGCGGTCGAATCGGTTATGGCGGTATCCGGCATCAGCTTCTCCGGTCGTGGCCAGAACTGCGGTTTGGCCTTTGTCGATCTGAGGGACTGGGATCTCCGGGATCGTCCGGACCTCAAAGTCACAGCCGTGGCCGGCCGGGCGATGGATAAATTTTCCCAGATCCGGGGCGCCATGGTGTTCGCCTTTGCGCCACCCGCGGTTATTGAACTGGGGACCGCAAAGGGGTTCGATTTTCAACTGCTGGACCGGGGCGGTCTGGGGCATGCCGAGCTCATGGCGGTACGGAACCAGCTCCTCGGCATGGCCGCACAGAGCCCCGTATTGACGAAGGTTCGCCCCAACGGCCTGGAAGATGTGCCCGAATACCGGATCGACGTGGACTGGGAGTAGGCCGGTGCCTTGGGTGTTCCCATCGCGTCGATTCACAACACGATTTCGGCGGCATTCGGAAGTGCCTATGTCAATGACTTCATTCAGGGGGGACGGGTGAAAAGAGTGTATATTCAGGCGGACGCCCCCTACCGCATGTTGCCCAACGATCTGGAAAGACTCCACGTGCGCAATAATGCCGGGACGATGGTTCCCTTTGCCTCTTTTGCATCGGGTCACTGGACTTCCGGTTCCCCAAACCTTGAGCGCTATAACGGCTTCCCATCCATCAATATTCTTGGCGAAGCGGCTGCGCACAGAAGTTCCGGTGAAGCCATGAAGGAGATGGAGGGGTTTGTCAGAAAACTCAAACAGGGTGTCGGTTATGACTGGACGGGGCTTTCCTATCAGGAGAAGATGTCGAGCTCTCAGGCGCCCCTTTTGTATGCCTTTTCCATTTTCGTGATCTTTCTGTGCCTGGCGGCGCTCTACGAAAGCTGGGTCATTCCCTTCTCGATCCTGCTGGTTTTTCCCCTCGGGATAATCGGCGGTGTTATCGCGTCGAGCATGCGGGGGCTGCCCAACGACGTCTATTTCCAGATCGGGCTTTTGACGACCCTGGGGCTGACCTCGAAGAACGCCATCCTGATCGTCCAGTTTGCCAAAGGTGGCATGGAGAGAGGGATGGGGCTGATCGATGCCACGCTGGAGGGAGCGAAATTACGATTTCGGCCTATCATCATGACTTCCCTGGCCTTCGGCTTCGGTGTCCTGCCTCTTGCTGTGGCGACCGGTGCCGGCGCGGGCGCCCAGAATGCCATCGGTACGGGCGTGTTGGGGGGAATGGTGACCGCCACCGTCCTGGTGGTGATCTTTTCTCCGCTCTTCTACGTGCTGATCGAAAAGGTGTTTGGTAAAGATAAGACTAAGACAGCCCAGAGAAAAGAAAATAATCCGTCAGAGGATTGATGATATGAATAGGATACGGATTCTACTAATAGGCTTGATCGTTGCCCTGCTTGGGGGATGCACCATGGCTCCGGCGTATAAACGTCCAGTCTCCCCCGTCCCTGTAGAATGGCCGACAGGCCCAGCTTACCAGGAGGCGACCGCTCTGTCCGAACCAACGGCGGAGCAGTTGCCGTGGCGTAATTTCATTACCGATGAACGCCTTCAAAAAGTTATCGAAACAGCTCTTGACGGCAATCGCGATCTTCGTCTTGCGGCCCTGAACGTCGAAAGGGCCAGGGCACTTTACGGCATTCAGCGGGCTGAACTGCTGCCGGTCATTCAGGCAGTCGGAAGCGGAAGCAAGGAACGGATCCCGTCTGATCTTTCCTCCTCCGGCACTTCTACAATCAATGAACGGTACAGCGTTGACCTTGGCGTCAGCTCCTGGGAACTTGATTTTTTTGGGCGGATCCGCAGCCTGAAAGATTGGGCCCTGGAGGAATACCTGTCTACGGATCAGGCCCGCCGCAACGCCCAGATCCTACTTGTGTCCGCAGTTGCCAATGCCTGGTTCACCCTTGCCGCCGACAGTGAGAATTTGCAGCTTTCCCGGTCCACGCTGGAGACGCAGGTGGCCTCCTACGACCTGATCAGGAAACGTTATGATGTCGGGCTCTCCTCCGAACTGGATCTTCGACGGGCGCAAAGTCAGGTCGATACGGCCAGAAGGAATGTTGCCATCTACACACAACTGACAGCGCAGGATGTAAACGCCCTGAACCTCCTGGTTGGAGCACTCTTGCCGCCGGAATTGATGCCGTCGGACTTAAACGGTGTCACGCCTCCCAGGGAGATATCTCCAGGCATATCCTCCATCATTCTCCTTCAGCGGCCTGATGTGCTGGCGGCGGAACACCGGCTCAAAGGGGCCAACGCCAACATCGGGGCTGCCCGTGCGGCCTTTTTTCCTCGTATTTCCCTGACAACCGCTATAGGAACCGCCAGCGCTGAATTATCCGGACTCTTCAAAGCCGGTTCCGCTACCTGGGGCTTTGCGCCGAAGATCGCTATCCCGATTTTTGACGCCCGCACCTGGTCAGCCTACGATGTCACAAAGGCAGAGCGGGAAATCTCCGTGGCCCAGTACGAAAAAACAATCCAGACAGCCTTTCGAGAGGTGGCTGATGCCCTGGCACGACGGGGAACCCTGGAAGAACAGCTGGCAGCCCAGCAATCCCTTGTGGAAGCCAACGCTGAGACTTATCGCCTCTCCCATGCCCGCTACATTCATGGTATCGACAATTATCTGAGCGTTCTGGACGCCCAGCGGTCCCTCTACAGCGCCCAGCAGGTCCTGATTGATCTTCGCCTGGCTCGGGTTTCCAATCTGGTAACGTTGTATGGGGTGCTTGGAGGCGGGGATGAGTAATCCGGTCTTTATTTGAAGGTTGATGCCCAATAGTTGCCTGATTTTGCTTCTGATGCGGAATTTAAGTTTTTCAGCGGCCCTTTCTGTAGAGGTGAAGACAACGATATTTTTCGGTTTGGCCAAAATATTTCAGAACGAGCCCCGAAAAAGCGGCGCCGGTCAGCATAGTCGTACTTCAAGAGGCTTTCGCTGAGATGAGAAAACAATATGCCCCTCCGGGAATGATTGACAGTACATGGACTTATGCTGTATTCACCAGATGAGGAATACGTTTGATCATGTCATGAAAATCTTGAGAGAAACGAGGAGTGTGCTATGTCCGGTCTTCAGAGCTATATGAAACTGTTCAATTTACCCGGGGAATGGGCCTCTCGGTCATACCCGCGCCATGCTGATCTGGCACCAAGGGGGGATGACTATCTTCCCTATCTTCGAGATCTGGATTTTATTATACGTACCCACAGTCAGCATATCACCGGTGCGATACTGAACAACTTCCGGGAAAATTCAGAAACCCTGCGAAAAATCGTCTCGTCATTGGGGCAATCAGCCCTGGCTCGCCCCTGGTACGATTACTGGGTGGACGCGGCCCAGCGAGGTGTGCTTTATACCGATGCCTTGCGCCGGCGGGCCAATTATTTTGTTGAACATGAAGAAGGCAGTGAAAAGACCGTACTGAGTTGGGACCATGTTGTGATTGTGGATGGCAGGGAGTTGCCCCGCCCGGTCAACTATTCGCTGGTGCGGATTATTCCGCCCAAGGGCTTCAAGGTCCGTGAAGACGGACGGCCCTATATCATAATCGACCCGCGTGCGGGGCATGGTTCAGGTATCGGCGGTTTCAAAGATGAGAGCGAAGTCGGTGTCGCGATTCAGCATGGACATCCGACCTACTTCGTTACCTTCACACGTCTGCCTGTTCCCGGTCAAACGATTGCCGACGTTACCGCCGCCGAGGCGTATTTTGTCCGCGAGATACGGCGAAGACACCCCCACTCACCGAAGCCGGTCATTATCGGTAATTGTCAGGGTGGTTGGGCGGCGATGGTTCTGGCGGCAACCGCCCCTGACATTACGGGACCTGTCGTGGCAAACGGTGCGCCCCTGTCCTACTGGGCCGGCCAAAAAGGAAAGAACCCGATACGCTATCTCGGCGGCCTGGTCGGTGGAGCCGGCATGGTCCGGCTGATGTCGGATTTGGGAAACGGCCTCTTTGACGGTTCCAGCCTGGTGTTGAATTTCGAATGTCTGAATCCGGGTGAAACCTGGTGGCAAAAATACTATCGGCTCTGGCATAACATCGACACGGAGGTTCCGCGTTTTCTCGGCTTTGAACGCTGGTGGGGGAACTATTACTACATGACCGCCGATGAAATCAGCTGGATCGTTGAAAAACTTTTTATCGGTAACAGGATCGTGCGCGGTGCCGCCAATCTCGACGAAAGGACCCATGTGGATCTGCGGCAAATCCAGGCTCCGATTGTTGTCTTTGCCTCCCACGGAGATCATATTACGCCCCCGCAGCAGGCCCTGGCATGGATTCCCAATCTCTACGCCGATGTCGAGGAGATTCGTGCCCGTGGCCAGCGTATCCTCTACACGTTGCATGATACGGTCGGTCATCTCGGTATCTTTGTTTCTTCATCTGTTGCCGTGAAAGAACACGAACAGATCGTGTCGACATTGAAGACGATCGAGGCCCTGGCTCCGGGGCTGTATGAGATGGTTATCACGGAGGAACACGGCGAGGGGGCCGATAAAAAATTCCAGGTGGCCTTTATGGACCGCACGATACCGGAGATGATGGACCAATGTGGCGGGGATGACTCCAATCTGCCCTTCGCCGCCGTTGCCCGTTATTCCGAACTGGCCGTCGAAATGTATGACCTGATGATGCGGCCGATCGTACAAGCCATGAGTAACGAAGTCAGCGCACAGGTATTGGCCAATGCCAGTCCGATGCGCTTCCGGCGCTGGCTCGAAAGCGACCGCAACCCAATGATGCCCCCGGTTTCTTTCCTGGCCGATGAAGTGAAAAAGCAAAGGAAAGCCGTGTCCGACAATAATCCCTTTCGGATGGTGGAGCAATTCAACGCCGGCCTGATCAGCCAGTGGTGGGATGGCGTACGGGAAACGCAAAATGCCCTGACCGAATGGAATTTCCATGTACTTTGGGCATTTCCGCCGATACAGACGTTGGGTAAAGGGCAAAGCCGCACGATAAGCGAAGCGCCACAGGAGGAACTGAGTACCCTGGCTAGCGTACAGGATGCCCTGGACCGCATCAGTACCGGAGGTTTCGCAGACGGAATCGTGCGTATGCTGATTTTCCTTGCCCGGTCAGGGAAGCGGGTACGCCGGGATCGCCTGGAACGGGCCAGTCAGATGATGGGAACAATAGAGCCTTTTGTCAGTATGCCGCCGAAGCAGTTGACGCGGATGATTCACAGGGCGAGTCTGATCGTGGGTTTTGCCCCTGAAGAGGCCATGGCAACGTTGCCGGAGTTGATTCGCACGCGGGAAGCGCGTCAGGATGCCTTGGCCATCTGCGAAACGATCGCGGGTCCCCGTGAGGAGATGACGCCGGACACCCTGGAAATGATGAACCGTCTGGCCATGGTCCTGCAGGATGAGCGGTTTGGCGACCGACGGAAAAAAAGGCCCGCAAAAACCGCAAAAATCGGTTAGCCGGTTGAAATTTCCGTATTGCTGTCCATTTCGTTGACAGGTGAATCAACGCGAGGGAAAGCCTTATCGGGCCTCAACCATTATTCGATTGACAGGCATCGGTACCTACGCCTATAGTCCCGTCATTCACAAACACGTTATCCGGTGTCTGTTTCAGAAAACTCATCCTCAAAGGAAATACTTTTCACCGGGAGCCATCTGGTATTATGCTCGTTTTCTTAGCGCGGCCCGATCGGGGTTTCGTTGTGGTCATCTTGATCATATTGATGTCCCTGTCTATACCTTTGTTGTCGTCCGATTGTCTTGGTCAGGAGGCCAAGAAGCCATACCCCGCCGTTTCTTTGGATATCCCCGAGGAGATGGTGTTTGCGGGAACGGTTATCCCGTTGAACCGCTATGATATGCGTGAACGGTATGACCGTGAACAAATGGCTTTTACCTATGCCCACGCTTCGACTCTTGTAACGATCAAGCGGGCGAACCTCTATTTCCCGATTATTGAAGCGATTTTGAAAGAAAACGGTATTCCCGAGGATTTCAAATATCTGGCTTTGGTGGAGAGCAATTTCAATACCCGGGCTTTCTCATCGGCCAAAGCGGCGGGGATCTGGCAGTTCATGCCCGAAACGGGCAGGCAGTACGGACTGGAAATTTCAAGTGACGTTGATGAGCGTTATCACATTGAAAAATCCACCATGGCGGCCTGCCGTTATCTGAAAGATGCCTACGATAGATTCGGTGACTGGGCGACCGCTGCCGCCTCCTATAATGCCGGTATGGGGCGCATCAGCACCGAGCAGTCGGTACAGCAGGTTGGCAGCTTTTTTGATATGCTCGTTTTTAGTGAGACCAGTCGTTATGTTTTTCGTATCCTGGCAATAAAAGAGATTCTCAAAAATCCCCGGAAATACGGTTTTTATATAAAGCGGGAGCACCTGTATCCGAGTATCGGTTATTCCGAGGTGACGGTGAACGGGCCGGTGGAGAATTGGGCCGAATTTGCCAAGGCTTTCGGTATCACGTATGCCCAGCTCAAGGATTTCAACGTCTGGATTCGAGGTAACAAACTGGAAAACAAGGATTGGAAATCCTATGTCGTGCGTATTCCCTGCAAGGAAGACCTGATGTTCGATGTCAAGAAAATCAAGGTCTACCAAAAAAACTGGGTGGTCGATTGATGAGCAGTTTAAGACCATCTCTTTGAGGGGAAGAAAACGGCATGGATTTTCCCGGATTGCTGAATGCGGTGATTCTCGGCATTGTCGAGGGGGCTACGGAATTCATTCCCGTATCTTCGACGGGTCACTTGATTCTTTTCCAACATTGGCTCGGGTTTACCGGTGCCATGGAAAACGCATTCATTATCTTTATTCAATTAGGTGCGATTTTTGCCGTTGTCTGGCTCTACAGGAAGAAATTTCTTTCCGTGGCAATGAATTGGCCGCGAGACGCCGAGGCCCGTCTGTTGATCGTAAATCTTGTCATCGCGACTGTCCCGGCTGCGGTCATCGGCTTGCCTACAGAGGCGTGGATCGAGAGACATTTCTTCAAGCCCGTTCCCGTGTCTTTGGCCCTGATTGTCGGCGGTGTGGCCATTCTCATGGTGGAAAAATGGTGCCGGCGTCCCAATATTGAAAGCGTCGACCGCATTCCCATGAAAAAAGCGTTTGGCGTGGGGGTTATTCAGGTGCTGGCCATTCTTTTCCCAGGGATTTCACGTTCAGGAGCCACGATTATGGGGGGGATGGTGATGGGGCTTTCGCGGGTGGCTGCCACGGAATTTTCTTTTTTTTTGGCCATACCAGCGATGCTGGGCGCCTCTTTGATCAAGTTGGCCAGTCATCGGGAGGTGATTTCCTTAAGCGATATCCCTTTGTTCGGGCTTGGCTTCGTCGTTTCTTTTGTGGTTTCTCTCTTTGTTATTCGCGCCTTGCTCTCTTTTGTTTCCAGTCATGCGTTTAACGTGTTTGCGTGGTACCGGATTGTTTTCGGCCTTGTTCTCCTCGTCTGCTGGGGATACGTGGGCGTTTCCTAACCCGGTTTTACGGGGAAGACAACCACGGATGTAGCAATCTTTTCTCAAATCATACCTGAGAGGACAAAGACAGAATGATGAAGGGATGCCTTTTCATAGACTGCGACGTCCCGTTTCTTTGCGGATAGCCTCGCAGACCCAATCTCTTAATTGCTCCGGATCAACTCGCAGGCGAGATGAAATAGTCTGTCCATAACCCTCCAGAAAAGCGTCCGCCTCATCATGGCCGATGTGATGGCCGTCACGACAGGTGCGCCGGTAGGATCTTGCCAACGAGTTGAGGCAATAACTTTTTAAAAACAAAGCCTTCCAGGGCTTGGACGTTTCCCGGTCGATCAGAACAAGTCCCTTGTCTGTCAGAATGAGATCCTTCAAGCGCACCGGATGAAAAAATCCTCCGGCATGCAGCCGTCCGATCAGTTTCCCTGTTTCAAACGCCAGTGTATATCGTTCGCGTTCGGATGAAGAGTTGAACAAGTCCACCACTTCCTGTCCGGAAACGTCCCTGACAAGCAGAAAACCGCGGACTTTGAGCCAGCCTATGGACTCCTCTCCCCAAGCCATGGGTTCCATGGCGGCAAAGCCGGAGGATTGCAAGGCTTGAAGCAATTTAACCTCGCGCAGTGCGTCTGATCGCGGTCGGCAAAACCAAAAAAGCATACGCAGGTGAGGCAGCAGGGATTCATTTCCGCTCCGTTTCAAAAAGAAAACCTGTCCGCCCTCTTCAATACGACGCACTTCCCTGCCGTCATGGTCTTGTGAAACGGGGACGCCGACATCACTGTCCAACCAAAAAGACAAGAGGTGCCCCTGCGGGAACAGGGCCTGCACGGACGGGTCAACATGGCATAAACTAAACATGGATTTCTCCGGAAAAAAATTGCAGAGGCATATCTGACAGCCCGATCACGATGATTAGGCCGAATGAAACACCGGGAATGAAAAACAATTCACTTGCGCCAATAATTATTGGCCGCAGCGATTGTTTGGAAATTTATGGCGACGATCTGGGATGCCGCCATAAGGGCATTCGCGTCCTCTGAGTATATGGGGCGAAGCTTTTTAAGTACATCCGGGTCCGGCTGTGTGTACTTGACGCCACGCCTGCTTAGAGTGATTGCGAGTTCGAATCCCGCTTGAGGTGTGTCGGTGATCAGCGTGGTAAGCCATGTCTCGGTCATTATCTGAACCTCCCTTTGTGATCATTTATAGAATAACCAGACTACACGATCCAACATCCGAATTCAACAATCCTTTACCCTCAAATATTTCCTCCCCGGTTATTTTTTATCTTTAATATTATGAGACATCAAGAGCGAGCCTCTCTTCTGTTGAGGTTGCGGCAATAAGACTAAAAACGTCTGGTGCAACCTTGACACATCTTTGAATGGATTTACGCAACGGCAAGGGGCCGGGTATAAAACCACACCGCCGCCATCGGACACCGGGATCCGCATTCGTTTTTCTGGGTGAACAGTGTGATGTGCCGGGAACCAGCGAGGGAAGCATCAGACCCGCCTTTCTATCTGGGGGGGGTGGCAGGTCTGATGCTGAGGAAAGATTGTTTCAGGAGCGTTTTCGTCCACTCTCTGTTTTTGTTCTCGTATCCTTAGCGTATAATTGCCACCGCGCAGTGGGCATACCTGACAACATCGTCGGCGACACTACCGAGCAACATTCTCTTGACTCCCCTTAAACCACGGCTTCCCATGAAAATGTAATCGATTCCCCTGTCCTCGGCAACGTTGACGATTTGCTGGGCAACCGGGCCCTCCACCAAAAGGGTTTTGCAATCCACACCTTGATCGTTGAGAATTTTCTGGGCGCTCGTCAGGATTTTCATCCCTTCTTCTTCTCTCTCTTTGTAAAGAGGGGTATCCGGTATTCCGGAAAGTGGAACGATGTCCTCGATAACATACAGCAATAATAATTCACAATCGGACATCTTTGCGTAACGGGCGCAATGAGCCAGCACCAGATCCGTCATCGCTGAACCATCAATTGCCGCCATGATTTTTATGGCTTTCTTTTCACTTTTTTTTTCCATGTGTGCCTCCGGATAATTTTGAACAATCTGATCTTCTTGGAGAGACATCTTATTAAACAAGACAGTACATATCAATACTGGTATGATACCAGTTTATTGCTGGTAATTAGCACATAATAAGAATTATTTATAAATTACATACGGTGGAATATTTTATCGGGAAAAAGAAAGAGAAGTTGTTGTTGAAGAATAATTTATATATATACATAAATTTATTATGATAATTTCATATTCATCCAGAACGGCCAATAC
>JAAYKM010000137.1 GCA_012522415.1 Deltaproteobacteria bacterium
GCCAAGGCCATGACCAGTTCTTCCATGGCGGCGTTGCCGGCCCGTTCTCCGATGCCGTTGATTGTGCATTCCACTTGACGGGCGCCGGCGCGAATCGCGGCGAGGGAATTCGCGACGGCCAAGCCCAGGTCGTTGTGACAATGCACAGCGATGATTGCCTTGTGAATGTTTTTTACATGGGCGAAAAGATGAGCGATCAGGCCGCCGAACTCTTCAGGAATGGCATAGCCGACCGTATCGGGGATATTGACCGTTTTGGCCCCTTCCGATATGACGGCTTCCACCATTTCACACAGGTAATCCCGGTCGGATCGGGTGGCATCCATGGGGGAGAATTCAACGTTATCCGTGTAGCCGCAGGCGTACCTCACCGCTTCCCGTGCCTCAAGCAACACCTGCTTCCGGGATTTTTTCAGTTGGTATTTCAGGTGAATGTCCGACGAAGAGATAAAAGTGTGGATACGAGGGTTTGCGGCGTCTTTGATGGCCTCCCAGCATCGGTCGATATCAAGCAGGTTCGTTCGCGCCAGTCCGGCAATCTGGGAACCGCGGATTTCGCGGGCAATCCGTTGTACCGAAGAAAAATCCCCTTCGGAGGCGAGGGGAAAACCCGCCTCAATGATGTCGACACCCAACTTCTCCAACTGCTTGGCAAGACGGAGTTTTTCATCCGGATTCATGCTGCAGCCGGGAGACTGTTCGCCATCTCTTAAGGTTGTATCGAAGATAAATACGGTATCGTTCCTTTCGCTCATAAGCTCTCCTTTCCATGGAAACAAAAAGGCCATGGGACTGTACGCCCATGGCCTTTAGGTTTGTCTGTCCGTTTTTCCTATTGAACACCTAAAAACGACGGGCGGTGGATATGGCACAATAAGCGCAACAAGCCTATGCAAAGCAGCAGGGAAAGGTAAATCGCATTAATCTGTGCCATTCCGCAAGTCATCTTCATGATGCTCCTGAAAAAGATAGGGCAAAAAATAGACTAAACCGGCCGTTATGTCAAGTGTTTTATAGCCGCCCCCCTCCTGTTGTGTCCGGGAAAACGCAAGGTGGCATTTTTTAGGTGACCCTTCCATTGAACGTCCGTCGCTTCCCGTGATTGCTGGAGAGCTGAACCCAGCGAAGTACGGCTCTTTTATCCGCCATGTCTCCGAGGAGTCTGTTGTGGAGTGAAAAGAAAAAGGAGTGAGATGCGTGGTAAACCTGCTGGCAAGTCAAGGGGGGTTGTCGGGTGGGACAGCCCCCCTTTTTTTAGATTTTTTTGATCCGGCAGGCAAAATTGCGCATCAGGGCCGGATAACCCGTTACGGGATCGTTCGGCTGGTTTTTTGCCAGGACATTTCCATTGTGCGTTCCCTCCCAGCCGTGGGCGATACCGATCACACCGGGCTTTATGTCTTCGGTTAGAAACGCTTTCAGCCGAATTGACTTGTCGGGTGTTTCTACATATACTTCTTCTCCGTCAGTAATGCCAAGGGATGCGGCGTCCTGGGGATGCACCTCCACTCGGGGATTCGGTTCCATCCGCCTGAGTTCCTGAATGCTCCTGAATTGCCAGCCGACATAATAAGGACTTCTCATGCCCGTAACGGCGGTTAGAGGATAGTTTCGTGTCAGGTCGGGGCAAACCGAAGAATCCTGAGGGCTTGCTACATAGGTTGGCAACGGTTCGTAGCCGGCATCTTGCAAGGTTGCGGAATAGAGTTCGATTTTCCCGGAAGGCGTTCGAATCTTGCCGGTCATGCTATGAGCCCGTTCACCGAACCACATGCCTGAAGGATGTTCTTCTTCCAGTTGCCTGCGCGTGATACCGCTTGGCTGCAGCAACAAATCCACCATCTCTTCGTCCGTTTGCCAGGGGAAATATTCATCATAACCCATCCGACGTCCGAGTTCGGCGAAATACTTCCAGTCCGGCCAGCATTCACCGGGAGGATCTATGATCCTGCGGTTCAGGAGGCAATACGGCATTCCTCCGGTTAGCCCATAATTCATGGCCACGCCGAGGCGCTCGGGATTGGCCGAGGCTGGGAGAACGAAATGGGCGAGCTTTGCCGTTTGTGTCATGAAAAGATCCATAACGACGAGGAGGTCCAACTTTGCCATAGCCTGGGTAAAGAGGTCTGAATCGGGCCAGGCGGCGACCATGTTGCTGCCATGAACCAGCATGGCCCTGACGGGATAAGGATTTTCATTGAGGATGGCTTCCGGCAGGTCCATTTGCCGGCCATAGGGCGATGTCATGCCCCAGAACCCATGGAAAATCGGATAATTCTTGCAGCCGATAGGGACCTGCCCTTTATAGCCATCGACAAGCCTCAAGTCGGGCATCCGCATGAAGGGATTCTGGCACCAGCCTCCGGGTTTGTTGATGTTGCCCGTGATGGCTTGGAGAATAGCCATGGCGCGATTGGTCTGGAATCCGTTGATATGCTGATCCAGAGAACAGATCCCCGCTTCGATGCAGGTGCTTTTCGCACAGGCGAAAATACGGCTGATATGGCAGATATCTTCCGCCGCGACCTCACAGATCTCGGCGGCCCATTCCGGTGTGCAAGAAGCCACGTGGGCGCTCAATTTTTCAAAACCGGTTGTATAATGATCTATAAAATCCATGTCATAAAGCCGTTCCCGAATGATGACATGGATCATGGCCAGGGCCAGGGCCGCATCCGTACCGGGCTTGATCTGAAGATACAGACCCTTCCTTGCCAGGGGGACACGTTTGGGATCAATGACAACAAGCCGTAGCCCCCTGTCCAGGAGTTTGTTGATCCGGGCGGACAGAGGCGGTTCCGTTGCATCCGGGTTATGCCCCCAGAGGATGATGCATTCGGTATTGTCCGGATCGGAAAGCGGATACATGCCGAAGGTCATCTGCCGGGCCATGATACGGGATCGGAAACAGTGTGCCTCGATAGAGAAAAAATTAGGCGTGCCGAATGCGCCCCGCCACCGCTGGGCGAAAGCTGAGATCTGAAAATCTTCTGCTCCCTTGGACCCGATGGAAAGGCCTACCGCCCGAGCGCCGTGTTCTGCCTTGATGGCCTGCAGTCTTGTCGCAATTTCATCCAGCGCTTCGCTCCAGCTTATCCGGTCAAATCCCCCGGCGCTGTTTCTTCGCAGGGGATATTTGAGACGGTCCGGGGCGTAAACATATTCAGGAAGCCGGTAGCCCCGGTGACAGAGAACGCCCCGGCTGAACGGGTGTTCCTTCATCCCCTCCACCTTAACGAGCTTTCCGTCCCTGACATGTGCATCGATCCCGCATACCTGAAAACATAACATACAGACTGTTTTATAGATTTCCATACCTTCACCCATCGTTTTGACCTCCCTGATTACATGACGATTTCGAGGATCCTTCTTTTCTGGGAAACAAACCGCACTGCAGGCACCGGTCGGCCTCCATCAGTGCTTCCCGTTCTCCCAGGCTCGCTTCCACTTCTGGGAACCCAACCAGACGCTTAGATACGGGAAGGGTCCTGGGAGACACCCGCCGACGTTTTTTGAAATGATTCATGTCGATCGATTCCCAACCGATGGTCGGTGCTTCGCCAGCTCCCGGAGCCGGAGGCGGTTCTTCGCTGAGATGGCTGTGAATGGCAAATGCGGCCCGGCGGCCGTCCGCCAAGGCTTCTATGACGGAGGCCGGTCCTCGGACCAGATCGCCTCCGGCAAAAACACCCTCGATTTCCGTGGCAAGCGTTTGTGAATTCACTGCCAGAGGTTGGTCCGACGGCAAAACCTGGAAATCTGAAGCCAAGGGCGACAGATCAGGCCGCTGCCCGACGGCGACGATGGCCATGCCCGCCTGGACAAAAAATTCTGACCCGGAAAGCGTCACCGGTTGTGGGCGGCCGCTTTTATCGGGAGCCCCTGGCTCCGCTTTCAGGCATTCAATGCCCATTATTTTCCCATTTTTCGATATAAATCGCTTGGGTATTGCCCTGCAGATGAACTTTACCCCTTCCCTTTCCGCTTCTGCAACTTCTTCCGCTATGGCCGGCATGTCTTCTCTTGAACGGCGGTAAAGCACCGTAACCGATTTCACCCCCAGGCGGAGGGCGCTGCGGGCCGCATCGATGGCGGTATTGCCGCCACCGATCACCGCGATAGGGTCTTCGACAAGGGCCGACTTGCCGAGATTGATGTCTTTCAACCAGGATAAGCCGTCCACAATGCCTGCCATATCGGCCCCCTCGATTTCCAGGGGGATACTTTCCTGTGCCCCCATAGCAAGGAAAACAGCGTTGTATCCCTGATTGAACAGGTCATTTATGGAAAGCCCGGCTCCTCCGATCGGCTGGTTCAGTTTGATTTCGAATCCATAGTGCTGCAGATAGGCGATCTCCCGGCGTAGGATTTCACGGGGCAGACGGTACGCCGGGATACCCCAGGCGAGCATGCCTCCAGGCACTTCACCCGCTTCGAACACGGTGACGCCGTATCCAAGGCGGGACAGATAAAAGGCGGCGCTGAGTCCGGCCGGCCCGGCACCGGCAACCGCCACCCGCTGAGGCTTGGCGGGCCTGACTTTTTCAGCAGGCGGTTCCGATCTGTCTCGTCGCCCATCGGCGACAAATCGTTTCAGAACGTTGATGGCCACAGGGGCGCCATCAAAATGGTTGCGATTGCACGCTTTTTCGCAGAAGCGGGGACAGACGCGACCGATGACCATGGGAAGCGGAACCTTGTTGTGAATCAGGTCAAGGGCCTGTTCGTAATGACCCTGGACGATGCAGTCCATGTATCCGCGGATATCCACATGCGCAGGGCAGGCGTCCTGGCAGGGAGGGACCAGGAGCCACGGCGAAGGAGCGTTGAGAAGTCCTTCAGGCCACTGGATGCAAGTTACCGGTTCATAGCGTTCATCGGCCTCGCTGCAAAAACCGCAGGCTGCACACATTACAATGGTGTCTTCACGATTCTCCCTGGCTTTAACGGGCCAGTCGGGATCACACAGGAGGGTGCGGGCCATGCCGATGATATCAGCCCGTTCTTGGTTTAGAATTGACTCCGCCAGGTCCGGCCTGCGAATTTTTCCGGCTGTGACAACCGGGATGCCATACCCTGCCTGTCGCAATGTCCTTCGAATGCCCTCGGCCAGATAAACTTGGGGTCCATCAGGATGCCACCACCGGGGGCTCATGCGGTGTCCGCTGTATCCGGTTCCGGCAAACGGCGGGAAGCCCTCAGGGGGGGGTGGTGCGTCTTCAAACCGTTCTCCCGCTGAAACACTGATGTAATCAACCCCTTCGTTCGCCAGCCGAAGAGCCACCCGGGTGCTCTGTGAGAGGGTGTTCCCTTCCAGGGTAAATTCCTCGCCGTTTATTCGTATTCCGACGGGGTAATCTGCCACGGCCTCCCTTACGGCGAGCACCACGTCGGAGGGTAGCCTGATGCGTCCCTCGAAATCTCCTCCGTAATCATCGGGGCGTTTGTTTCCCAAGGAAAGAAAGGAAGCCAGGGTGGTAAAGTGAGCCATGTGAATTTCAACGAAATCAAAATCCGCATTCTTTGCCCTCCACGCCCCTCCGGCAAACTGTTGCGGGATGCCTGCGATTTCTTCAGGTGTCAGGTCTTGTACTTTCTGACGCCAGCCGCTGCGGGAGAGCTTAAGAAAATGCATGATCTGTAGACCGATCTTTATGTCCGGGTTGACCTCACGGATGGATGCAACAAAGGATTTCAACTCGTCCACAAGCCGGTCATCACTGACGCGAAAATTAAAGGAGCTCCGCGAGGGGAGCACCACGGCGGCTTCCACCACCATCGCCCCCAGTCCGCCCGCGGCCATCCTTTGGTATCGTGCTGTGACCTGTGGGGTCACATGGCCGTCCTCTGAGGCCAGGCGCGTGACGGCTGCCGTCGACATGATCCGGTTTGTCAGTTGACAATTCCTTATTCTAATGGGGGTAAACAAGTTTGGATACTTCAAGGAAAACCTCCAGATAGCGCTATCAATATCGTTTTCCGTCAAGGGACACGGATATGGTTAGCCTGTTAATAATTAATACATTAAGTATATTTTCATGTCAAGCATTTTCTGTTCATTCCGGATGTTTGTGTGCGTTGATCTGAAGGGTATCCTTTCATGAATGCCGAAAAAAAAAAGATACTATGATCGGATTACAGCCCGGCTCATTCGTCGGAGAAGATGCTTTGACTTTTTGCGGGGGCCTTCAGTATATTGATCAGGGCAAAACGAATTATCCCAATTGAGATGGCTATGGCAAAATCAGATTATAAAAACGATGCCAGTCCAAATGAAAAATTGATGCTGACGATTGTCCGGCTCTCGGAACAATACAAGAAAGACTGTTCCTTGATATTCAGCCGTTACGGATTGACTTTTCCTCAGTATAACGTGCTTCGGATTCTGGATGGTTCTGAAAATAAAAGGAATACCATCTCGCGGGTGGGTAAGTTGATGCTCGTTTCGGGTGCCAATATGACCGGCATCGCCAAAAGACTGGAACGGGACGGCTTTCTTGTCCGTAGGGGTGTTCCGGAAGATGCGAGAATTGCGTTTCTGGAGATCACCACGAAAGGAAAACAAACCCTGGCAACCATTGCCACCCATCGTGATGCCCTGATCGATCATTATCTTTCCGATTATGATGAGGAAACCAGACAGAGACTTCGATCCATCTTACGTGATTGCCTGAGAAAAGTGACAGACAGGTGATTGTCATGACTGGTGTGGCAGGGGAGCCCGTTTGCCAAAAAGCGAAAGCTGCGAGAAAAAACTTGCTTTCCCGTTGCCGTATCGTTACCGAAGGGCGTATCAGGAGATACGGGTGAAACGTATTTTCAACATGACAAAACAGGAGGACGGGAATATGAAGAAGACACTGATAGTGGGGGGATTGTGCTTTTCGATGATGATCGGATGTGCCGCGCCCCAGACAAACACACAGAAAGGTGCCGTTTACGGGGCCGCCGGTGGGGCCGTGGCGGGTGCGGTTGCAGGACAGGTGATTGGGCGCGATACGAAGGGAACTTTGATCGGTGCGGCTATTGGTGCCGCAGTGGGGGGAGTGGGCGGGGCCGCCGTCGGGAGAATGATGGACAATCAGGAAAGGGCCATGCGCGATGCAATGGCTGAATCCGAAGCGGCACAAATTTCGCGGGAAGGGAATATGCTTGCCGTGACCTTCAAAGGGGATGTGACGTTTGACACCGATTCAGATGTCGTCCGACTGGGACTGCTTTCCGAGATCGACCGGGTCGCGGGAGTCATGAGGTCATATCCCGATACCTACATCCGGGTGGAAGGGCATACAGACAGTGTGGGATCTGAGGAATACAACATGGGTCTGTCCATGCGGCGGGCCAATGCGGTGAAAATTTTGCTGGTACAGAGGGGCATTACGGAAAACCGCATCGAGGCGGTGGGATTTGGAGAAGATTTGCCGGTTGCCACCAACGATACCGAAGCGGGTCGTCAAAAAAACCGGAGAGTCGAGATCAAGATCGTCCCGAAATCCTAGTGGAAAGATCCACCACCCGGCGAATTCCATGAAAACGGCGTTGCACGGATCTTCATGAATTGAGTGCGAAAAAACATTTAAGCTCGATCCCCACGTAGCGATGGGGATCGAGCCTTTTCCCTAGACAAATCCCTACCTTTACGCCATCGTCTTTTCAAAATTATTTGTTATAAAGCCCATCGGAAGGTCTGTACAATAGACTTCGCTGATATGGCAGGAAGCGTCATAATCGCTTGCTGGAGGGAGAACGCGATACACCGGTTGCAAATATCATTTTCACTTGAGGTCTGACAAAACGTCCTGCATCGATTCGGAGGAGTGAAAGGTATGTCCGGTACGAAAAAGCCACATGCCGGGTCACGCCGTCATGTGGCTTTTTTTTCTGAATTTCTTAAACATCCCTTGCAGATCGGGTCGCTCATTCCAAGTTCCCATTTTCTGGAGCGACGTATTTTGGAAGCAGCGGGGATTGCTTCTGCACGGACCGTCGTTGAATTGGGTTCAGGCACTGGAGGTACGACCCGGGCGATTTTACAGGCTATGGAACCGGTTTCCAAACTCCTGAGCATTGAAATCAACCCAAATTTTCACAGTATAATCAGAGATATTCAGGATGAGCGGCTCATCGCACACTTGGGAAGCGCCTGTGAATTGAAGGAAATTCTGTCTGTCTACGGGCTCGATGCCCCGGAAACCGTCATCTCCGGGATTCCCTTTTCCACGATGCCACGCAACATTGGCTGTCAGGTTGTCGAAGCGATTTCATCGACGCTTGCACCAGAGGGTTGTTTTGTCGCATATCAACTGAGTGATCGTGTCGCCACGCTCTGTCGACCTTATCTGGAGATGGAGCAGATGGAGCTGGATTTGATCAATGTGCCTCCCATGCGTGTGTACCGGTGGCGCAAAAATGGTTTTCACCGTGATCAAATGGCTAAGACGCATCCAGAAAAGGCAGGGGTTTTCCCAGCCGATAAACCAGGGCCTGACAAGACGCGATGAGTCGAACGCCTTCGGTCACTTTGATTTCATAAAGAGCCGTTCTATTTGTCTGGTTCGTTTCTTTTGCTTCAGCTGTTAGGGTAGAGCCCTTTGTCGGCGCGGACGTATAGGCAAGGTTCATGTTCAGGGCAACGGCCATGGTGCCATGGGAATTGGACGCCGTTTCAAAAGCCTCGTCTATCAGGGCAAAAAGGGCACCGCCGTGGGCTTGGCCAAACATATTTTCCATGTCCGGGGTAAAAATCATTTCCACTTTTGCATAACCAGCCTCCAGAGCGACCAGTTTCAATCCAAATTTTTCGGCGAAGGGTTCTTTCGCTACCTGTCTATGAATTGCCTTCCGAATTCTGTCATCCATGCGGCACCTCTTGCTGGCGTCTAAAGTGATCGGTTGTTCGTGTCTTCCCAAAAAATTAACCATCGACCCATTAGGTAAGCTTACCAAGGAGGTGTTCGAGCGGCAAGAAAAATCGGATTTCCAAGAAGGCAGGCAGGTCAAGGGGATGCGCGGGAAGACCGCTCGAAACGTTACCGGGACAGAGGGTTCAGTCAATCATCGTTGTCCTTCAGATTTTTTCTAGATCTTGCTCCGGTTCTAGTATTCCATCCGGGCAGCCCGGGTGCCCTCAATCCCGCGCCTGAGAAAGCAGGAAATTTGCCGTGGGTTCGGTTGAATCACGGGCTAGATGGCGGGCAAAAAAAATCTTGCAATCGGTCGTTGTCTTTAGTACGTTTCTGCACGCAGAAACAGGAGGCTGGTTAAGTCATATGGAGACAAAAGATGAATGGATCAGAGTTTTTGCAGAAATAACGGATGTTGGGGAAATGAATGCTTTTTTGCATGAAATGTTTACACCCAAAGAAATGATGGATATTCGGTTGCGCTGGCAACTGTTGAAGGAATTGCACGAAGGCGAAACCCAGAGAAGTATAGCCTCAAGGCATCGGATGAGTCTTTGTAAAATCACCCGGGGAGCCAAACTTTTAAAGGCGAAAAACTCTCTGGTAAAGAAAATTCTTGATAATATGAAGGAGCTTTCATGAGTTTAATGGCACAGGATATTAAAATGCCCGATGAGGAGGGACGTTTCGGAGAATACGGCGGGCGGTATGTTCCCCCTCAGTTGGATGCGGTACTGGAGGAAATCACTTCTGCCTACAATGCAATCAAAGACGATCCGGGATTCAAGGAGGAACTTTACGCTCTCTATAAGGATTATGTTGGGCGCCCGAGTCCCATTACGTACGCACAGAATTTATCGGATAAGATCGGCGGAGCCCGACTCTATCTTAAACGGGAGGACCTGAACCATACGGGTGCCCACAAGATCAACCATTGTCTTGGCGAAGTGCTGCTGGCCAAGAAGATGGGCAAGAAAAAGGTCATCGCAGAAACCGGGGCGGGGCAGCACGGTGTGGCTTTGGCGACAGCCGCAACCCTGCTTGGCCTCGAATGCGATATCTATATGGGTGAAGTGGACATCGTTAAGGAAAAGCCGAATGTTGTTCGGATGAAAATTCTTGGAGCCAATCTCATCCCCGTAACCAAGGGGCAACGGACTCTCAAAGAAGCCGTGGATGATGCATTCGATGCGTATCTGAAAGATCCCGTAACGCAACTATACGCGATCGGGTCTGTAGTGGGTCCCCATCCCTTTCCCATGATGGTACGGGATTTTCAGGAGATTGTGGGCATGGAAGCGCGAGAACAGTTTCAGGAAAAGACCGGAACCCTGCCGGATAACCTGGTGGCTTGCGTGGGTGGCGGCTCCAATGCGATGGGCCTGTTCACTGCATTTCTCCAAGACGAAAATGTGAACATTTATGGCGTGGAGCCGTCGGGGGTGGGGCTGCAGCAAGGGCAGCATGCGGCGACTCTTACCATGGGAACCCCTGGTATTCTGCACGGATTCAAGTCTTATTTGCTCCAGGACACGAAAGGTGATCCCCTGAGTGTCTACTCCGTGGCAAGCGGTCTCGATTATCCGGGTGTAGGCCCTCAGCACAGTTTGCTCAAGGATATCGGTCGGGTCAATTATGTTACGGCAGACGACCGGGAGACTATTGACGCTTTTTTTGAACTGTCCCGGACTGAAGGTATCATACCGGCTCTGGAAAGCGCCCACGGCGTTGCCTATGCAATGAAACTGGCCAAAGAACTGCCCCGTAACAAAACCATTTTGGTCAACCTGTCCGGGCGGGGTGACAAGGATATCGACTTTGTGGTGGCGAAATATGGCAAGAATTATGGGATTGTAATATAAAATCGATGAAGTTTGCTGTCTTCCATATTCTTCAGTGGATACCGATTTTTTTGTCTCGTTCTTCGGGAGATTTTCTCTGCGTTCGTTTCTTTTGAAGGATAGGCAATCGGATAAATCGATGTCTACATAAAAAGGTCTCTTTTTAGTCATCTTTTCATGGTTCGGCTAACCTTTCTCACGGGTCGGCACACGGACAAAGGAAAATGGCTTGCATGGATGTCTCGCCATTTTTTGGTTGCAATACGAAGCCGTTTTCGGGTATTGTTTTATACCTAATTAGGATTTTCCTTTCCCAACCACTGTTTCGTATGATGGTGGTCCCAATTTTATTTTAACGGAATACATGGCATACGTGCTTGGCTATGTCTATAGCGCCGCGATATTTCCCATTGTGAAATGGTAGTTCCATAACCGGTTCGATGAAAAGGTGAAAGTAATGAGGAAGCAACATCCGATCGGAAAAGGTGACCCGCAAAAAATTCCATCGCAGCAAAGCCGTTTCCCCTTGGTGACGACATGGGGAGGAAGATTTATCGACCGGCGTATCAAAAACGCCCCAACCATGGCAGACAATTTCCCGGGCAAATTAGAGGAGCTTCCGTTTAAGGGGATTATGACTTGGAACGGAATTGTTGTGCGCCACGAAGATGCGGATATCCCCTCCCTGACCTATGCTTATCTGCGAGAAGCAAGGAAAATATCCTGTGGTGAATGTTCCGTATGCATGATCGGCCTCGATCGGGTTATCGGGATATTTCGCAAATTCATCGAGGGCACCGGGACCATACAGGATCTGAAGGAGATCGAGGAAATCGCCTACCAGGTATCCGTCAACGGGAAGTGCTATTTCGGCCGTTCGGCAGCCCTTGTTCCGGTAGCGGACGCCATTAAACATTTCCGCCAAGATTTTCTGGCTCTGATAACGGGGAAGCGGGTGCTGATCAATCGTGGATATGAGTTCGCTGTTACAGCTCCCTGCATTGAGGCGTGTCCGGCGAGTCTGCCGATTACCGCATATATTGAAAAAATAAAAAACTTCCAGTTTCGAGAATCTCTTGAATTGATCCGTTTACAATGCATCCTGCCCGGTGTTATCGGGCGAACCTGTACACATCCCTGTGAAACGGCCTGTATTCGACAGAAAATAGACGAATCGCTCTCGATCCGCCTTCTTAAAAGGGCCGCTGCGGATGAGGATCTGAAAGAAGGCGCTTCATCCCTGCCGCTACCCCGCAAGGAAAAACCAGAAAAAGTCTGTATTATCGGGGCGGGACCGGCCGGGTTGGCGGCCGCCTACCACCTGCGGCTTTTCGGATACGGGGTTACGATCTTTGAGGGCCTTTCCGCCATGGGAGGAATGGCCGCGGTCGGTATTCCGGATTACCGGCTGCCCAAGGAAGTGCTGTTCCATGAGACGAACTTGATTAAACGCATGGGAGTGGACGTTTTCTTGAATCGTGGCGTGGATGTTCTGAAATGGGATGACCTGAAAAAACAAGGGTTCAAGGCTCTCTTCCTTTCAGTTGGTGCACACCGAGGGGGAGACATGGGCCTCGCTGGAGAAAATGATCTGGTCGATGGCTTTGAACAAGGTATTGATTTTCTCAGGAAAGTGCAGGAGCGTTGTTCCGACATCAAACCGGTACGGAAAGTGTTCATTCTCGGAGGGGGAAATGTTGCCATAGACTGCGCCCGAAGCTGTCTCCGTCTTGGATTTTCCCATGTGGAAATTCTCTATCGCCGTTCCCGCAAGGAAATGCCGGCATTACCGGAGGAAATTGACGAAGCCTTGAAAGAGGGGGTTAAGATTCGCTATCTCACGGCGCCGCTCAGAGTCAAGAGCAAATGGGGACGGCTCGAAGGCTTGGAATGTGTGAAGATGAAGTTGGGTGATCCTGACCACACGGGAAGGCGTAAACCCGTTCCGGTGGCGGGCTCCAGTTTCACCTTAAAGGCCGACAAGGTTATTGCCGCCACGGGTCAGGAAGTCGATACGTCCTTCTTAACGGAAAAAGACAGAGAGAAATTGCTCAGAGGAAATAAAGTCTGGGCAGATCCGCTTACCTGCCAGACGGACCTGGAAGGTGTCTTTGCCGGGGGTGATTGTGTAACAGGGCCGGCGACTCTCATTGAAGCGCTTGGCATGGGGAATCGTGCCGCCAGAAGTATCGATGCCTACCTCCAGGGCAAACCGTACAGCCCTCAAAATTTTTTCGCCGGAATCGATACATCCTTGCAGCGTAATGACGGATTTCTTCCAACGAAACAGGCCGTCCGGGTTAGACTGCTGCCCGAGTCCCGGCGGATGGGTGATTTTATTGAGGTGGAAGCCGGTTTTACGCGAAACGAAGCCATGGAGGAGGCGCGGCGCTGTCTGCGATGTTATCGCCTTATGGTCTGGGAAGTCGATAAACCAAAAGAGGAGCAGCCAAAGGGGAGGGGAAGGGGAACATGATTCGTATCCATATCGATGATCAAACCGTGGAAACGAAGGGGGGAGGGAGCATCCTGACCGAAGCCGGCAAGCTCCACATCCGAATCCCCACTCTTTGCTATCATGAAAGCCTTTCCCCCTTCGGGGCTTGTCGCCTCTGTGTCGTGGAAGTCAAACAGGGGAGGAGATGGGACTTGACGACTTCCTGCAATACGGAAATTGTACAGGATATGATCGTGAGGACCGATTCACCTGAAATTCGTCGCAGCCGCAAAGCCGCGGCCGAACTGCTTTACTATAAGTATCCCCGTACCAGGGCGATTCGGGATATTGCGGAAAGGCTGGGCGTCAGGGTCACGCAAACGAAGGAGGATGCACGGGAGTGTATTCTCTGCGGCCTGTGCGTGCGTGCATGCCAGGAGATCGTGGGAGTGAATGCCCTTCGTTTCGAGGACCGGGGGCCGGACCATCCTGGAGAACCGCCCAGGATAGGCTATCTGGGGGATTCCTGTATTTGCTGTGGTGCATGCGCCTTTATCTGTCCGACGGGTTATATCCGGATGGAACCGGTTGGGGCGGATCGGCGGATGATCTGGGAGAGGGTTTTTGAAATGGGGGCTTGCCGGGTGTGCGGAAAGAAGTTCGCCCCGTTGGCGCAATTGGAATACCTGAGCCGCCGGTCCGATATACCGCTTGCCCAGGTGATGACATGCATTACGTGCCGGGAAGCGGGAATCCCTGCAAGCGTTGTGGACGAAAAGGACTGGGTCTCCATGCACCAACACAGGTAGGCATTACATAAATCCGTATTTTTTGAGCTTCTGATGAAGGGTCCGTCGGGTGATGCCCAGTCGCCGGGCGGCCTCGCTCTTGTTTCCCTTGACAAGATCCAGGGTTTTCAGAATAGTTTCTTTTTCCACTTCCTCCAGGGAGGTGGTGCCGATCGAGGTAAAGCCAGCCCCTGATGCGTCAGGGTCAACCGTCGGGGTTAAAGGGGATACGCCATGGATCAGAGGCATATTCTCGGTATCAAGATAATCCGTTCGTGTCAGGACCACCCCTCTTTCAACGACATTCATCAATTCCCGTACATTGCCTGGCCAGTCGTATTTGAGGAGGTGATCCATTGCGCTGGGAGTGAAGCCCTTGATATTTTTCCGGTTTTTTTCGACAAACTGACTTAGGAAATGATGCGCCAGCAACGGAATATCTTCCCGACGGTCCCGCAACGGTGGAAGGGTCAGTGATACGACGTTCAAGCGGTAATATAGATCTTCCCGAAAACGATTTTCGCGGATTTCCTGAAACAAATCTCTATTCGTAGCCGTAACAAGCCGGACATCCACTTTGATGACCAGATCGCCTCCAACGGGTGTGATTTCCCTTTCCTGGAGCACCCTTAGGAGCTTGGCTTGCATACCGGGAGACATTTCGCTGACCTCGTCAAGGAAAAGGGTCCCGTGGTCCGCCAGACGGAATTTCCCTTCTCGCTTGCGGTCCGCTCCCGTGAATGACCCCTTTTCATGGCCAAACAGCTCTGATTCCAGAAGCGTTTCCGTGATCGCGGCGCAGTTGATCCGAATGAAGGGGCCTTCCTTTCTCGGACTGTTGAAATGGATTGCTGAGGCAATGACTTCTTTTCCTGTACCCGATTCTCCCGTTATGAGTACAGTGGCGTCTGACCCGGCGATATGGACAACGGTGTCCAAAAGCGAGGTCATGGCAGCACTTCGGCCGATAATATCGCGGCGGTCAAAGCGATTCGAAAGGCTTTCCTTCAAAATCCGGTTTTCTTTCCTGAGGTGCGCGTGATCCATGGCCCTCTGCATCGCAATTTTCAACTCATCGAAGTCCAGGGGTTTGGTAAGGTAATCGTAGGCACCACTTTTCAGGGCATCTACAGCGGTTTCCACAGAAGCAAACGCGGTCATGATGATGACGGGGATGGCGGGATTATAGGCTTTGATCTCATTGAGTGCTTCGAGGCCGGAAACGCCGGCCATGCGGATGTCCATGAGGATCAGATCGAATGCCTGCTGGTGTGCCTGGTCGATGGCCTCACTGCCGTCGGAGGCTTCGGTGATATCGTATCCCCATCCTGATAGCAGGGCCCGCAACATGGTTCGGTGTGCTCGGTCATCGTCGCAAATTAAGACGGTATTTTTCATGAATCCTTTCCTTTCCGTTTGCTTGTCTGGAACGCTTCCTCCGCTGGAAGCAGAATGGTTACGGAGGTGCCTTCTTCCTCTTCGCTCCTGATGTGGACATGCCCATTGTGGGCCTCAACAATGCGATGAACGATTGCGAGGCCCAGTCCTGTTCCGGAAGATTTCGTAGTAAAATAGGGGTCATAGACATGGGGAAGATCTTGTCGATGAATGCCCCGGCCGGTATCCGATACGGTGATTTCTCTCATGGTGTCCGTGGGCTGGGACAATGAAACCGTCAGAAGTCCACCCGGCTCCATGGCATCAAAAGCGTTCAGGTAAAGATTAAGCAAGACTTGGGAGATCCTGTCGTCATCGATCCAGGCGAACAATTTCTCCTCCGGCAAATTTCTTTCAATGTGAATGCCTTTTTCTGCGGCTTGGGGCCCCACCATCCTCAGTGAGTGCCCAATCAGTCCCCGTAATTCCGTATCCCGCCTTTTCATCGTCAAGGGGCGTGCAAAATCAAGCAGTTGCCCAATGACCCGGTTAAGCCGTTCCACTTCCCCGATGAGCACCTCCGCGATTTCACCGTCCTCCGGAGTATCCTTGTATTTTTCACGGAAATAGGTGGCGAAGCCCTTTATGGAACTCAAAGGATTTCGTATTTCATGAGCGATGCCCGCCGCAAGGCTGCCCAGTGATGCCAGCCGCTGAGTCTGGGCCATTTCTTTCCTCAAAAGAATCATTTCGGTCATGTCCCGGAAGAGCAAGAGATATCCGATAAACGCGCCCTTTTCTTCCGACAGCCTGGTGACGACCATATCGAGGGATATGGTTTTGCCGGATCCAAGGGGATATTCAATTTCCGTTTCCTGTGCCGGGGCGGCGTGATCCGACCCCGTAATGAGTTCTTGCCAGGACGGTGGCAATCGGTCCATCAACGGCTTGCCCAGCATCTCCTTCATCTGCAATCCCAGCAGTGCCTCCCCCGCCGGGTTCATTGTGGTTAGTTTTTTCCGGGCATCAAGCAAGACCAAGCCAATGGGCATCTTGTCGATAATCGTATCGGAGAGGATGGTCATTCTTGACAGGGAGGATTCCGAAGATCGGTAAGCTTGGGCAAGAATCAGGGAGATGATACCTGAACAGCCGATCAAGAAAAAGATGATTCCCATCCAGATGGTGTGTCGCATGTCAGCCGTTTTCGTGAGTGAGAGGGGACCGGTATCGAGACCGATAAAGAGGATCAGAGGTGGTTTTATTTGACCAATGATTGCATCGCCGCCGAGGTCGATTTTTACGGTCGGCAGGGATTTGTACACTTCGAAGGTGTCCGCTCCGTCGGAACGGACAAACTGGCGCCAACCCGGATCAAGATCCGCGGCGATTTTCTCCAGTGATAGGTTCATGTCGTATTGATCACCGATAACCGTTGGGTCACTGTCGGCAATGATCGTACCCGATCTGTCCGTGATAACCACGTAATCGATGTCGGCGTGCCGCGATGTCTCCATCAAGAATTTCTGCAGGAGAAAAGCGTTCCATGGCTGCCCCGGCCCCGTCCGTATAGCGGCTTCGAAAGACCTGATCATGGCAAAACCCTTCTCACGCAGCAGTTCCGTTATCGAGGCTTGTTGACGTTGGACCCCCCGGATGGTCATAATCGTTAAGATAGGGATCAGTATAGCCAGGGTGCCGAGTATCACCCAGGGGGATACGTTGAACCAGAAAGGGTGGAGCGTTTTCTTCATGGATGAGTTACCACTGTCCTGATATAATGGAAATCCATACGGCTTTGGCCTCGTTAAGTGACGAGGGGATGAAATATTTCAAACCTGTCGATGATCAGAAGAAAATTTCCTCTTGAGGATTCCTCTTATAGGAAAAGAACCGGAAGATATGCAATATAAACTTTTTCGGAGAACATGACCGGGTATGAAATCCAAGAGACCCTGTCAATGAAGCTTGTCTGAAAGGAGTTATCATGAGTGTTTTGATCGATTTTTCCATTTTCCCCGTGGACAAGGGGAGCAGCGTCAGTGCTTACGTATCCCGGGTTGTCCAGGTGATTCGCGGAAGCGGCATCGATTTCCAGGTAGGTCCTATGGGAACCTGCATCGAGGGGTCTTGGGGCGAGGTATGGCCATTGATTGACCGATGCTTCAAAACCCTGGCCACGGACAGTGACCGGATCTACCTAACAATCAAGGGAGATTTTCGCAGGGGGGCGTCGGGCCGGATCGAGGGTAAAGTCAAAGCTGTGGCGGAGTAATGATTCCTTGCTTCCTTGATTCTTGAGGATGTTCCGGGAGCAACGGAATCAGTTCGTTTAAATATTTGAAGCAAGTGCTGCAAGTCGTTTTTTGGGAAATCGCTATCGGATCCGTCAGATCGATTTCCGCACGGGCCAGAGCCATCAATAACCGGTCGTTCAAAAGCAGAAAGGGGGCCAGATCGATTTCCTGCGCTTTGTGATAGCGCCAGTTGTACAAATTCCGCAACCGATGCTTCTCATGTTCCGGCAGATTGTGATAGCCTGGTAATTTTTTGTATCCGGTTGGGTTAAGGCGCTTTTCGTGCCACATGACTTCAGCGATTTCCTGGAAGGCCCTTTCCGCAGTGCCAAGCAAATTCCGCTCATACAGCACTTTTATCAGGGCCAGATACAGAGGAATCAGGTGGAAGGTGTCCAGGGAGGCATAATGAAGCTGTTCTACTGAAAGAGGCCGTACTTCCCATCGGGACCTTTGAATTTTCTTTTTCTTTTTGAAATCAACGGAAAGATATTCACGAATCAGGGTTTCCAGGGAAAGGTAGTGATGTCCCAAGATCGAGGCTGCTTTTTGGGTGTCAAAGATATTCCGAAAGGTAGAACCGTAATCCCGTTTGATAATCCGAATGTCGTTGTCCCCGGCATGGAAAATCTTCAGAACATCTGAATTTTCGAATAGCCCGGAAAGGGGACTCAAGTCCAGCTCGGCCATGGGGTCAATCAGGTAGGCGTGCTGCCCGTCGTGAATCTGGACCAGGCAGAGTTTTTCCCGGAAATAATGGAGGGAATTATATTCCGTATCGACGGCGATCACGCGGGATGCTGACAATGCGTTGGCGGCGGCTTCCAATGCGTCTGTTCGATCGATCCATGTCCAGGGACAGGTCATTTGGTCTCCTTCGTTACTCATTCTGTGTCTGGCTGTCTTAACCTTAGGCAAGAATATTGGAAGAATAAGATTTGCGAATTTATACAGAAAAGCGATAGGAGAAGTCAACAAAAGGTTTTTTATGTGTGGGGGACTGGGCGGAGCGAAATGAAAGGCGGGGTCCTAGCGACTTCGGAGAGCCTTACCGGGCCGAAGCCCTGTCCGGGAAATATAGGAGGGTCCCCCGTTTCTGGCGATCTTCTTTTCATCGACGGCTTGGTGAGGCCGTAAAGAAATGGTACCGTGGCTATTCTCTTTAGACAAAAAACTTGACATCACCCATCGATTCTTTACAAAGTGAATATCGAAGTTATTATAATTTATAGTTGGTGGTTTAAGTCTTTGTTTTAGGTTCTTCCATCTTTAATTTTCAGGGGACGAAAATGAGTCGTATCGAAATTCATTATCATATTCAGGAAAGGGCTGTGGGAAAACAGCTTCGAAGAGCAACGGAGGATGTTTTCAATTTCAATTGTCCAAGTTCTGTACTCTACGAGAGAACGTGGCGTCCCCCGGTGGATATTTTTGAAACCGTCCACGAAATCGTCATCATGGTCGATCTTGCCGGCACGAAGCGTGACAATATCTATGTCGAACTCGACAGAAGCAATTTGAGGATCAGCGGAACGCGACAGATAAGGCATGCTGGTGTGCACCCCCGTTATCATCTGGCGGAAATATCCTATGGTTCCTTTGAGAGGATTTTATTGTTACCCTGTGCGGTGGATAAAAATACGGTCCGGGCGACTTACCATGAGGGACTGCTAAAAATCTGGGCGGCCAAGTTGTCTCCGGAACGGGCTCAAAAGATAAAGATCACGCAAAAATAAACGGTACTGTAAAAAAGTGGTTTTCGGAGGTTTCCATGACAGAACAAAAGATATCGGAAGATTTTTCGGTTTCGTCACTGCCGGAAATTCTTCCGATTTTGCCCTTATTTGACAATGTCGTTTTTCCCAAGATGGTCTTTCCCATGGAAGTACTGGGAGACAAGTCCATCCAGTTGATTGATGAAGCCATGGCCAAGGATCGTTTTATGGGTTTGGCTGTCTCCAAAAAACCCCCTATGGAAACCCAATATCAACCGGAGGACTTCTATTTAGTTGGCACAAGCGTTGTTATTCTCAGGATGGCAAAATCACCGGATAACAAGGCCCAGTTGCTTCTGCGTGGTATCGAACGTTTCCGCATCAAGGAATTTATCGAAGGCGCGCCTTATCTTCAGGCACGGGTCGAACCTCTCGAAACATTGGAAATGCATGATATCGAGGTGGAAGCGCTGATGTCCAATCTCGTGAGTCTATTTGACCGGGTCGTTAAACTATCCCCATTCTTGCCTCAGGAATTTGGAACCATGGCCAAATCCATTACCGGACCAGGGACTCTGGCCGACATGGTTGCGTCTATTATCAATGCCTCGATTGAAGACAAACAGCAGATTCTGGAGACACTCGATATCAAAAAGCGACTTGAGGAAGTAACCCGCCTGGTCAATCATCAGGTCGATATTCTCGAACTGGGAAACAAGATCCAGTCCCAAGTCAAGGACGACATGGATAAATCACAGCGGGAATACTATCTGCGCCAGCAGTTGAACGCGATTCGCAAGGAACTGGGCGAGGAGGATGAATCGAAAGTCGAAATCGAGGAATACCGTGCCAAAATAGAAAAGAAGAATCTGCCGGATGAGGCAAAACGGGAAGCGGAGCGCGAGCTGGAAAGGCTCTCCCGAATGCATCCGTCCTCTGCGGAATACACGGTCGCCTCCACCTATCTGGATTGGATCACCGCGCTGCCCTGGAATGAAAAAACCGAGGACAACCTGGATATCAGGAAGGCTCAACGTGTCCTGGACGAAGACCATTACGGGTTGGAGAAGGCCAAAAAACGGATCATTGAATACCTCGCTGTCCGCAAATTGAAACCCGACACCAAGGGCCCCATTCTTTGCTTTGCCGGCCCTCCGGGTACGGGCAAAACGTCGCTCGGTCACTCCATCGCCCGCGCTCTGGGCCGGAAGTTCGTTCGAATTGCCTTGGGCGGCGTCCGTGACGAAGCAGAAATCCGTGGTCATCGTAGGACTTATGTCGGTGCCCTGCCAGGCCGAATCATCCAGAGCATTCGCCGGGCCGAGTCGAATAATCCCGTGTTCATGCTGGATGAAATCGACAAGGTCGGAAGCGATTTCCGCGGTGACCCGTCGTCGGCGTTGCTGGAAGTACTTGATCCGGAACAGAATGTTGCATTTGTCGATCATTACCTGGATGTTCCTTTTGATCTGACCCATGTCATGTTCATCACCACGGCCAATATGCTGGAAACAATTCCTCCGCCCCTTCGGGACAGGATGGAAGTGATTGAACTCCTCGGATACACGGAGCAGGAAAAAATCAGAATTGCTGAACGTTACCTGATTCCCCGGCAGATCGATGCCAACGGGCTCAAATCGGATCAGATCCGTTTTACCCGCAGGGCCTTGCAGCGGATCATTGCCCAGTACACCCGTGAAGCGGGCGTCCGCAACCTGGAAAGAGAAATCGCTTCGATCTGCCGGGGGGTGGCCAGCGCTGCCGCCGAAGGCCGGATCGGCTCGACGACGATTACGGTCAAGGACATCGCCCGGTACCTTGGACCGGTCAAGGTGATTCCGGAAATAACGATCCGGGCATCGAAACCCGGCGTTGCCGTTGGGTTAGCCTGGACACCCGTCGGGGGTGAAATCCTATTTGTGGAAGCCACGTCCATGCCCGGCAAAAGAGGTCTCGCCTTGACGGGACAACTGGGAGAGGTGATGAAGGAATCGGCGAGTGCGGCTTTGAGCTTTATTCGGACCAATGCCGAGGAGTTGGGTATCGCATCGAATTTTTTTGATGACCTCGACATACATATCCACATTCCTTCAGGGGCCATTCAAAAAGACGGGCCATCAGCCGGTGTTACCCTGCTTACGGCTCTCGTCTCGTTGCTGACCGATCGGACGATCAGGAAGAATCTGGCCATGACGGGAGAAATCACCCTAAGAGGCGTGGTCCTTCCCGTCGGTGGAATCAAAGAAAAGGTGTTGGCTGCACATCGGGCGGGTATCACGGCGCTGATTCTGCCGAAATGGAACAGGAAAGATCTGGATGACATCCCCCTCAACGTGCGAAAAGGGCTGACATTCCATTTTGTTGACGATATGCGTGAGGTGTTGAAAATAGCACTGGACTATTAAAATATCCGGAGCAACCTATAAGCACATCCAGCTGTCTTCTGTTGTTTATGACTCTGGATGAGAGGGGAGGTTTTTCCTTCTCATCATCGAGAAGACGGACTGTCCGGAACCATGCACTGGTTCTTTTTTTTCAGGACAAGAATCGCCGTCGTCACAACCAGAAGCAAAACGATGTTGAACAGCCAAACATGTCTGTAGGCCCCGAAACGGTCGTACATATATCCTGCCAGAAAAGGGCCTATACTTCCTCCCAATCCGATAAAGAAGGTCACAAGGCCGTACACCCCTCCCAGGGCGTGGCGCCCAAAGCGTTCCGCAATGAGAATTGGTGTCAGCGGGGCCAAACAACCGTACCCGAATCCGAACACCACCGCGAAAAGATAGAGCAAACTAAGAGATTGGGCGATTAAAAGAAAACCCATCCCGCAGGTCATCATGAAAAACCCCAAGACTGCCGCATATTTCGCATCCCGGATTCGATCACTCAGCCAACCAAAGAAAAACTGGCCAAAAAATGCGGAAAAACTGACCGTGGCGAGCGATGAAGCCGCCGCCACTTTTCCAATTCCGTGGTCGAGGGCGTAGGGCACCTGATGCACAAAGACAGACATGATCGCCAGATAGGAGAGGCTCAGGCATGCCGACAGCAGCCAGAACTGAATGTCGCAAAGCACAACGCGACGGGAAAGTTGTCTGGGCAGGTCTTCCCATGCCGTCTCGGTTCCTCCCCGCGCCCTTTTTTCACCGTCGGGATGCCACCCATACGCCTCGGGCACGGTTTTTTGAAAAAACAGGAAAGCCAGGGCAACGCCGATCAGAAAGGTTATCAGGGAAAAGCATAAAAACCCGGTTTTCCAGTCGTACATCTTGACGATATGGCCCGCCAAGGGTGTCAGTGCCACGGTGCCGGCGCTGATTCCCATGGTTGCCAGGCCGACGGCCGTTCCCCGTCTTTTGTGAAACCACTTCGCCACGGAGGAATTGCATACCACCACCCCCAGCCCGGCTGAGCCGATCCCGGCCAGAAGACCGTAGGTTAGGTAGAAGGCCAGGGGCGTTGTGGCAAACGCCACGAAGCCGAGGCTGAGGGAGGCCATCAAGGCCCCCGCCACGATGATGCGTCTCGGCGGGATCCGATCCACCATTTTACCCACAAAAATGGAACAGACGGAATACACGAGCATGTTGAAAGAGGCCCCCAGTGAAATCACCGCACGGGACCAGCCGTATTCTTCCGCCATGGGTTTAAGAAAAATGCCGAAGCTGTAGCGGACGCCGTAGTTGACAGCCAGAACGAGAAAGGCTCCCAGGACGACATACCACCCCCAAAACAGGAATCGTTTATTATTCACCATCTGTCATGCTTGCTTTCCAATAAAAAAGGCATCGATTCGTCTTTCCGCAGACGCTTACCCGATGCCTATTCCGACCGGACAACCAACTAAGGATCGGCCTTCCGGTGTTGAAATGCTGACGATCTGACCGGAAATCCTTTTCCGTCCGATTTTTTTACCAGTAACCTCTTTCCATGCAATTTTTGATGAAGACTATGGATCGCCGGTTTTCGCTTTGAAAAAAATCATAAAGCTGTTTGCCCACATCGGGGTACAGTGGACAATCCCTGAGCTTATCCACCGGCAGCCAGGCGACGTCAAGAGAACGGGTGTTGTCCGCCCTGATTTTTGGCGTACCATGGACTTCCGTACACCAGAAAACAACATGGAGGGTCTGAGGACGGCGCTTGTCGCCCGGGGCTTCTCCCAGCATGATCACATCCCCCACTTCCATTTTGACCCCAAGTTCCTCTTTCCATTCAGCCTTGATGGCGTCGTGGAAGGGTACATCTCTGTCGACGCCCCCGCCGGGCAGCGCGTAAACATCCTTTCCGCCGTACACATATTTCATGCAAAGGACTTCTCTCCCCTGTTCATACACAGCTGAAACCCGAACTCTCATTGCCGAACCCCCTCTGTTGGATTTTTACTTTCTTTTCTCCGCTTCTACCTGGTCCTTGCATACTCTCCAAGGCGCGACCTGCATCAACCCCGCGTTCCCTGACCGCTTCGCTGTTCAATGGGGATATAGTCCCGATGGTGCAAGCCCGTATAGATCTGGCGGGGGCGATGCAGCTTCCAGTCGGGATCATCGATGCTTTCCTTCCACTGGCTGATCCATCCGGGCAAACGTCCTATGGCGAACATGACCGTAAACATGTTGATGGGGATTCCCAGTGCCCGCAGCATGATACCACTGTAAAAATCGATATTAGGATACAGTTTATGATCGATAAAATAAGGATCCTTCAAGGCGATTTCCTCCAGACGTTTTGCGAGATCCAGGAGGGGGTCCTTCAAATTCAGCTTCGTGAGGACCTTGTGAACGATTTTCTCCATAATTTTGGCGCGTGGGTCGTAGTTTTTGTAAACCCTATGACCAAAACCCATGAGACGAAATTCATCGTTTTTATCTTTTGCTCGCCTGATATAGGGCATGATATCGCCGCCATTATCCGAAATTTTCTGAAGCATTTCGATTACCGCCTGATTCGCCCCGCCGTGAAGGGGACCCCACAGAGCACTCATCCCTGCGGAAATCGCCGCGTACAGATTGACCCGTGCACTTCCGACCAGACGAATCGCCGAGGTTGAGCAGTTCTGTTCATGGTCAGCGTGCAAAATCCAGAAAACATTCAGGGCCTTGACCAGATCCTCGTCTACAATGTAGGGCCGCACCGGCGAATCGAACATCATGCGCAGAAAATTCGCGCAGTAACTCAACTCATGCGATGGATAGGTTAGCTTATGACCCAGTGAAATTTTGTAAGACATGGCCGCCAGTGTCCGGAGTTTTGAAATAAGACGGGCAAACGTTATTGTTGCCTGCTCTTCCTGACTCCGATCTTTCAAAGTCGGATAAAAAGCGCGCATAGCCGTGACCATGGACGACAGAATGCCCATAGGGTGAGCACGTCCCGGGTACTTTTCAAAGAAGGCTCGCATGTCCTCATGGACCAGGGAGTGCTTGTTCAATAAAGCCGAAAAATCGTTCAGCTCCTCTTGTGTAGGTAAATCACCGTTGATCAATAGGTAGGCGGTTTCAACAAAACTGGAATGTTCCGCCAATTGTTCGATCGGGATGCCCCGGTGACGCAGGATACCCTTCTTGCCATCCATGAAGGTAATTGCGCTTCGGCAACTGCCCGTATTCACAAATCCGGGATCCAAGGTGATGAGTCCCGTATCTTTCAACAGACGGGAAATATCAATTGCCCGCTCTCCCTCAGTTCCTTCAATAATTGGAAGCTCGTAAGTCTTTCCATCTACAGTCAATAAGGCTTTGCCTTCCATTTTCTGTGCAACCTCCGTCTCCTGTACTGGCTTTCCCCATAGCAAAAAACTTACATCATGCCTATTGTTTTTTGTCATTTTGAATCGGCGCCGAACGGTAGCCAAACATATTTTGGCCATTGTTTAGGCATAGTTCGCATTTTCGTTGGTTGTCCCCCTGAAGTCCTTTCTTTGACACAGCCTGGCTTCGATGGTATTCTCAGTCTGGGTTACACACGGATTCTACGGAAGTCGACCGGTGAAAACCGTGTGGGCTGGTGGACACAAAAAAATATGCGGGAGGAGTTACCATGATCAGAGTCATCGGCATCAATGGCAGCGCCCGGAAGGACGGCAACACCAGCATGTTGATTCGTCGGGTCTTTTCGGAATTGGAAAGGGAAGGAATCGATACCGAACTGATCGATCTTTCCGGGAAAAAACTGCATGGATGCATGGCATGTTATCGATGCCGGGATAACCAGAACCGTCGTTGCGCTGTTCAGGATGACTGTAACGCCTGTATCGAAAAAATGGAAAACGCGCAGGGCATCATTCTCGGCTCCCCCACCTATTTCGCGGACGTTTCGAGCGAGATGAAGGCCCTTATTGATCGGGCGGGTATAGTCGCCAAGAGCAACGGGGATATGTTCCGTCTGAAAGTGGGCGCTGCCATCGTTGCCGCCCGTCGTGCGGGTAGCATCCATGCTTTTGATACGATCAATCATCTCTTCTTCATCAGCCAGATGGTTGTTCCCGGTTCCAGCTACTGGAATATGGGTGTCGGTCGGGAGAAAGGGGATGTCCTGAAAGATGAAGAGGGGATGCTGACCATGAAAAACCTGGGCCGGAACATGGCTTGGGTGCTGAACAAACTGTACACATGAACCGCCTGATCGCCCTTAAGACCAAAGAATCACTTGCTAGCACGCCGCCTGTTGTCTGCATGGAGCAGCCGTCAGTAGGTATTTTTACCCCACAGGCACCACGGGTGTCTTTCCGGAAAAACAGTATTTTGGCAATGAATTTGCCTTGAACGGGGGCATCAATTCAAATTTTCGGTACCATGCAAGGATAATGACTGTGGCATTGTCAATCGTTTTTATGCTATGGTCCTTTCGGCGGTCATATCTTCCCCTTTCTCAAGAAATGTTTTCCGGTTAAAAAGATCTTATCTGAAGAGAAGCCTGACTGCCGTTTTTTATCGGTACAGGCGTCATGGGGCTGTCTGATCTTATATCGCACAGGTAAATACAAATGGAAATACAATAGAGAAAACCTCTATTGTGCAGAATTTTTTCGAGGCTGCTATATGAAAACCTTCTGGAAGAATGGCAAGGGAATCGTTTCATGCCCGCAATGGGAGCCCAACTGTTGGGTTAGAGTGGAAATGCCTGCCGAAGAGGAAAAACGTTATTTAATTGACGAACTTGGCATACCTGAGGCGTTCTACAACGATATTGAGGACGTTGATGAGCGTCCGCGCATTGAATACGATGAGGGCTGGTTTTTTATTATTCTTCGATTGCCCTACAAAAACATCAATTCAAGCATTCCATACTCCACCGTTCCTCTGGGTATTATTTTCAGAGACGATGTTTTTGTGTCGATTTGCTTCTATCAGACGGAGGTCCTGCCCGACTTTATTCTGATGACGCAACGGAAAAACATAAACAAACGCGACCATTTTGATTTGGTGCTAAGACTCATGCTGTCGTCCAGCGTCTGGTTTCTGAAATACCTAAAGAAGATTGACCAGCGAATAAAAGTTGCCGAAACACAACTTGAGCAATCCATTAGAAATGAGGACTTGCAAACGCTCTTGAAGATAGAGAACAGTTTGGTGTTTTTTACCACTTCGCTCAAGGGCAATGACATTCTTTTGCATAGAGTCAAAAATCTCAGAAAATACAAAGATTCATTCGATCCGGAACTGTTGGAAGACGCTGAAATCGAGGTGCGTCAGGCGCAGGAAACCACGAATGTGTATTCCGACATCCTGAGCGCCATGATGGACGCATACGCGTCGGTTATATCCAATAACCTGAACGTGATCATGAAACAACTCACGTGCATCTCAATTATATTGATGATCCCCACATTGATTGCGAGTTTGTACGGCATGAATGTCCCGAACGGTCTTGAGGATGCGCAATGGGCATTTTTGATGATCCTGTTTGTGTCGCTCCTTCTGTCAGTGGTAGGCATAATACTGTTCATGCGAAAACGATGGTTTTAGTCTTAGCCCCCGGAGTCTGTTTTGATAAAACCGGCGGCTTTTATCGGGATACAACGAGACCGGTAATACCCCAACGTCTTTACGTGAGTTCGTTATAAAATGCCCTCCGCCCTATTGCCGTTACAAAACGGGAAACATGGTAACAGAACAGGGGCAGGCTGACAGAAAAAATGTTGGAAAAACAGTAAATTTTTCTATAGATTTTTTCCCCGTAATGCTATAGTATTCTTTACCGTTACCGCTAAACTTGCTGTTTTTCGGCAGAGTTGCCGATGTCCCCAAAAGATTGGATGGTCAGCTCGTGCGGCAATGATCAAACCATCGAGATCGTGTTGGGCTGTTCCATTTTTTACTGATGACGCCCATCTCATGGATGGGCGCGGTGGTTGTGAAAGTAGAGTTCTTCGTGGCAACAGGTACGGGACACCGTACGCTCGGGGGGAGTGGGCCACGCTGAAAACTTTTTCGTGTGGCCCCTGATTTTCTGAGAAGCGTTTTCCCGGCCGGGCGGATTCTCAGTTGTCGCGTTCCAGGATATGCTTGAGTACCACCGCCTCATTATGTAACTGGTCTCTTGCGGCATACAGAAGCGTGATGGTTCCCTTGCGCGAAAGTTCCCGAAGCTCCGATAAGGCCGGGTTATTATCCAGTTCGCTGCGATATCGCTTTTCGAATTCCTGCCATTTTTCAGGATCGTGCCCGAACCACCGGCGAAGCTCGCCGGATGGCGCAACATCTTTGCACCAATGATCAATCCTTGCTTTGATTTTGGCTACCCCCCGTGGCCAGAGGCGATCAACAAGAACCCGTACACCGTCCGAGTCGGCTGGCGGATCATAAATCCGCTTCAGTCTAATGTCCATCATCCCTCCCGTGTGGACGTCCAGCTCAACGGGTAAATGCAGGACGCCTGTTTAGTCCATGTGTTCATACACGGCCTGGATTCCCACGTTTCCAAACCGTTCTATAGGGCCCCGTATGGACCCGAATTCATGGGCCCAAAAACGTAAAGAGAAAAGCGAGGAGGGCAGATTCGTCACGGAGCGTACAAGAAGATTCAATCTCCCCGTGGGGCCGGCGTCACCAGAACCTTGTCCACCCTGTGGCCGTCCATATCCATGATTTCAAAGCGCAGCCCTTCCCAGTCGAAATAATCCGCCGGTGAGGGAATCCGGCCCATGTGCATCATGACGAAACCACCCAAAGTCTGGTAGTCGCCTCTTTCTTCTTCGGGCAGTTTCGCGATGTTGAAGATCTCCTTTAGTTCATCGGCCGGCAGCATCCCGTCCAAGAGCCACGATCCGTCTTCTCTGCGTACGGCGGTCTCCCAGCTTTCCCCTTCCGTACCAGGCATGACTCCCACGATAGCTTCCATGATATCATGCAAGGTCACGAGTCCTTGGGTGCTTCCATATTCATCGACGACCAAGGCGATATGATTCGAGGATTGTTTAAATAATTCCAATACCTTGAGTATCGTCATGCCCTCGTGAACAAACAAGGGCTTGATCAGGTTTTGCTTCATGTCGGGGGATTCACCGCGCACCATGGGCAGAATAAGATGTTTCAATGTCACGATGCCCAGAATATTTTCCAGGGATCCCTGACAGACCGGGAACTGGCTATGGCCGCTATCCTGGATGCGATACCAGTTATCGCCGAAGGAGAGATCCGCATCCACCCAGATTATTTCGGCACGGGGTGTCATGAGAACGCTCGCCTTGCGGTCCCCCAGACGAAAGACGCTTTCCACCAGATCCTGTTCTACCTCCTCGAAAATGCCCATGCGAGTCCCATGATCGATAAGAACCTTGATTTCTTCAGGCGTCACCGCCACACTGGATGGTGGATGAATTCTCAGGAGACGGAGGATGATTTCGGTTGACAGACTCAGAAAATGGACCAGAGGTGAGGCAAGGCGGGCAAGAAATGACATGGGACCGGCGATTAATGTAGCAATCCGTTCAGGATAGCTCAAAGCCAGTCGCTTGGGTACCAGTTCCCCGATGATCAGAGAAAAGTAGGTGATCAGCAAAACCACGATAAACAGGGACAGGCTCGCCGCATAGGGGGTCAAAGCGGGGTATTGAAGCAGGTTCAGTTTGATTTTCTCCGCGACGGTGGCACCACCGAACGCTCCCGCCAAAATCCCGATCAGGGTGATGCCAACCTGAACAGTCGAAAGGAAATGGCTCGGTTCCGATGCCAGTTCCATTGCCTTTTTGGCTTTCGGATGGCCTTCTTTGATCCACTGCTGGAGTCTTTCCTTTCGCGAAGAAATAACCGCGATTTCCGACATGGCGAAGACACCGTTGGCGATAATCAGAATCAGAATGATCAGAACTTCAGATCCGAGGGACATGCAATCTTCCTTAATCAATCCCGATAATAATCGTTTCTTGTTTCATATAATATAAAAACCTGCCTTCTTTCAATAAGAAAACGATGAGAGAATTTCCTGTTCCTTCCACCGCCGGAACATCCTTTGACTCGGGGCAACGCTCTCTTTATGCTCTTGGCCGCCAAACGTAATATCCTGAGAACTGTGTTTTGTGCGGCTGGCCTTTCGGTCATACTTATAAAACGACATTCCTTCAGTACGGGATCATTCAGGGTATCAATTCGAGTAGACCTGCTCCAGACAACCAGTGAAGCCGGTCATTCAAAAACCGCGTCTTGTCCGCTTTATGTTGAACCGTTCCATGGAAATGCCCGGCCAATCGGTTCTGTTCTTTGCAACGAGGACAACAAGGAATCCGGGGGCAACCTTGATTCCGTCATAGATTGGGCTTTGGCCAAACGACGCTTTCAAGATGCAAGCCGGGATTCCATGACAGGCGGCTTCGCCAGTCATGATGCCCATGAATCCGGTTTCTTTAGAAGATCAACGTCAGGCAGACCATCGGCACCTCATCCCGTCAGTGTGCGAGGGCGCGATACGACTCGGTGAATCGGGAGGCTCAACGATCTGAAGCGCACCAGGGCATGCGATGAAGCGGTCATCGAGGAGGTCAAATTCGAAGTCAAGGAATGAACCCAAGGGTTGAGGGATCTTACGATCAAGGCCGGGGGGAGCTGGAGCGCTGCCTTTGATCTTATGTCTGTCAATCCGTACAAAAAATCCCTTACGGGTAAGGGGCAAAAGGATGATGGAGGCAACAGCACCGGAGGGCCATATGTCCGCTTATGCGTATCGTTTCCGAAGGCGGCATGTCGGACGGTGCGTGGAAGCCACTCCGATCCGTCAGGACGCTGCCTGCAGGTAACCCGTTCCACCGCACTTGGCGCAGGGCAACCGGCCTCTGCCATGGCAATGGGCAAAGCAAGGCGCTTGACCGTCACCCTTGCAGGTTGGGCAAATCATCTTCCCGGTTCCTTCGCACTGTTGGCAGGCAATTTTCCCTGTACCCCGGCATTGTTTACAACGCATCATGAGGCGTCCCTTGCCGGTTCCATTGCAATCGGGACATTCAATCAGCCCCAAGGCCTGGCAACGGGGACAGTTGATGCGACCGTGACCTTTGCACCGTTTGCAGAGGCAGTTACACAGCGTGCCGAAACCTTTACAGACATTGCATACGATTGGGGATTCCATTCCTGCGGTCTCCTTCTCATTCCGCGGGCATACCATTTCCATGGTGATGAATACCGCAGTATATCACCTGCGTATACATCGGACTATTACAAAATCATTTAAATATCCACTTTTTTGTTGGCGGGTTGCGCTTTGACAAGCGGCTCATATTTTTTTATACTTCTGTTGCTTTAAAATAAAGCGGTGTTCATGGATTCTGTATTCATGCAAAGAGATCGAGAAAAAGCAATAAAAAGCCTTCTTGTAACACCCACATATTTTCCTCAACTGACCGGTAACGCTGTAACGGTCCACCGCATTTCTCAAGGACTCGCCCAAGTGGGCGTGGACTGCCGGATAATTGATTTGTCGAGGACGGATGGAGCCGATCTGCTCCGCCCTTGTCGAGAATTTAGCCCCGATATCATCCATGGTTTCCATGCGCATAAAGCAGGCCGGTCAAGCCTGTTCCTGAAAAAAGAACTCGGCGCGCCCCTGGTTACAACGCTGACCGGTACGGATGTGAATATCGATTTGAAAAATCTGGAGCGACGCCGGGCCATCAAAGAGGTATTGGCGGCTTCCGACCTGATCACGGTATTTAACGATCACGCCTTATCTGTTCTTATTGGATGCGGCATCCCGCGCAACAAGGTAAAGGTGATCCATCAATCTGTCCTTCTGCCGGGGCAGGGAAAGATTGATTTTCGCGCCCAATATGGCGTTCGGGCAAATGAAACGGTTTTCCTGATGTCAGGCGGTATCCGGCGTGTAAAGCGTATTGGTTACGCGATCGACGGCTTGGCCGAGGCAAAAAAAATTCGGTCCGGAATTCGCCTTTTCATTGCCGGCCTTGTTTTGGAGCAGAATGAATATCAGAAAATTCAAAAACGCATGCAACGGTATCCTTGGGTGAGTTATCTGGGGCAGGTTTCCCGGGAGTACATGCCCTCACTGCTCAAAAGCGTCGATGTAGTGCTGAATACATCGGCTTCCGAGTCGGAAGCCAACGCCCTGCTGGAGGCGTTCTATTACCGCAAGCCGGTTGTGGCTCGCCGTATTCCCGGTAATGCTTCGCTCTTAACGAGCGAGACGGGATTGCTATTTGACAATAGAAAAGAGTTTTACGAAAAAATTCTGTACGCCATCGATAACCCGGCCCGGCTGGAAGATATGTGTAAAAAAGCCGAGAAGTTAATACAGACCACCTTCAGATGGTCCTTGGAAACAGACGGATATGCCGCTGTATATAGGGGACTGATGGCGTCGTGACAGAGGAACCGTTGACCTGAAAGCCGTTAAGAACACCTCCATGTCAATAGCCGAAATTTATGTTGACAGGCTTGAACAAAGTTGGTAGCAGGAGGTCGGCTTTCAGTACGGGTAGAAAATGTTGTTGTCATCTTTGGAGGCAAGGATGGGAACGAAATTTTTAGGAACTGAAATTACTGTTGTCATAAAGGCCAGATATTCGCAGGGGCGGAGTGATGGAGGCGGTAAAACCGAAAATCAAGAACATCGAATGCGGGCGTTTGAGTTCGCAAGGAATCGGGCTCATTTATAGCCTGGTGGAAAATTATTGCCGGTTTGAAAGCAGAAAACCCCATCCATGATCAACATGGGCGGGGTTTTTTCATTTTTGGAATAACCGGGCATGCATTTGGATGCCCGTGGGGCAATGAACCAATGTTGTTGAAAAGGAGGGTATGACATTGAAAGAGAAACTGAGGGTGGAGACCCAGGCTCGGGCCAATTCCATGAAGCCTGGGAAGTGGATCAACAGTACGTGCAAGATGTGCATTCACACCTGTGCGATCCGGTGCCATGTTACGCCTGAGGGGGTTATCAACAAGATCGAGGGGAACCCGACCTCACCGTCAAACCGCGGCAAGGTGTGTGTCAAGGCTGTCTCTGGTATTCTGCGTACGTATGATCCCTATCGTTTGACGCATCCCGTGAAGCGCACCAATCCGAGGAAGGGTCCGAACGAGGATCCCGGCTGGGTGGAGATTTCCTGGGAGGAGGCGATGAGTACGGTTGCCGAGAAGGTCAAGGCCTGTGTCGACAAGGATCCCCGGGAGTTCATGGCGGCGATTTCAGACTTCCACAAGATTTACCTATGGGCCTGGCCTGCCTGCGTGGGCAGTGCGAACCAGTTTCACGTTGTCGGTACTTATTGCGGCGGCGGGTACCACATTACTGCGGGTATTTACAATTCTGCATTTGCCGGTGCCGGTGACTACCTGTATTGCAAATATTGGATGAATATTGGTACGGGTGATGGCTTTTCATCGCATCTGCACGTCGGAGGGGCTCAGGGCTACATGTCCGACCTCCGGGATCAGGGTTGCAGGGTGGTCACCGTGGAACCAAGACTTTCAACGGGTGCTTCGAAATCCGAGGAGTGGGTTCCGATTCGTCCTGCTGCTGACCGTCAGTTTGTTTTGGGCATGATCCACTCGTTGCTTTACGATCACGAGATCTACGATGCGGAGTATCTGAAGTGGTACGCGAACGGCGGTTATCTGATTCGTGACAACGGTTTTTTCAAGCGTTCGGCGACAGAGACCCATACGCCTCCTACCGGCCGTCCTGCGGGGTCAGTGTCTTGGTTTGCCCAGCGGAACCTTGAGAAGCACAAGCCCATGATTTGGGATCCTGTTGACAACAAGGCCAAGGTTTTCGACGATCCGACGATCAAGGACATCGCCCTTTTCGGCAATTACGAGGTTGAGGGTGAGCGTGTCCGCCCGGCTCTTCAGTTCATCAAGGACACTTACAAGGAATACACGCCCGAATGGGCGGAGAAGATCACGACCGTTCCCGCCGCAACAATTCGTAGGCTGGCAAAGGAATTGGGTGAGGCGGCCCAGATCGGTGCGACGATTACGATCGATGGAGAAGTTTATCCCTATCGCCCCGTGTCGATTAACTGGTATCGCGGCGCCCAGGGACACAAATGCAGTGCCATGGACAACCAGGTTTTTATTGTCATAAATATGCTTCTGGGTTGCTACAATGCGCCGGGCGGCCTGCTGGGTGTTGTTCTTGGCTCTCCCCATATGGCTTGGACGGATGAGCCTGGGTTGGATGGTCTTTTGGATCCCAAGCCTCATCAATTGCATCCAGAAGTTCCCTTCTCCTGGCCGTCAAATACCGTTCAGTTGGTGGAGCTGTTTCCTATAGGTGTTGATGCCGGCCAGCTGAGCTATTTCACCTGTAAGGATCCGAAGGCGTTTGGCATGGAATGGAAGCCGAAGGTACTGCTGACTTACCATTCCAACACGATCTGGTCTCTGCCGGGAAATGTGGAAGGCTGGTACGAGATCTTGAGGAACCTCGAGTTTATTTTTTCTATTGAGCTGTTCCACAACGAGACGAGTACCTTCGCGGACATCATTCTTCCCGATACCACCTACCTTGAGTCCTGGGCTTTGCTGATGTGCGAGCCCCCGATCACGGAGGGTTTGAACTGTCGTCAGCCCGTTGTGAAGCCCGCCGGTTCCTGCCGAGACAGTTTTGACATCATGGCCGAGCTTGCGGAGCGGATCGGGAAGCTGGACATCATGAACGGCGTTTTCTCTTACATTACGGGTTTGGTGAACGATCCGGATTTGATGCCGGATGTTACGAAGCGCTACAC
>JAAYKM010000138.1 GCA_012522415.1 Deltaproteobacteria bacterium
AGGCAGCCCAGGCAGCCGCCCTTCATGTCCAGGTGATGCAGGTCGATGACTGCCGTGTAGCCGAAGAAGGAATCCTGCAACCTCGTCACCAGCCACATCAGATTCCGCGCTTCCGGGCGTGCGTCGGAAAGGATGAGGATTTTTTTGCCCCTCGGCGGGAGCAGATCCTTGACCAGAGCCGGCCGGTATTCGTGGGAACGAGCCGCGACGGGGGCGTAATTCCTCGGGGTGGGGCTCTGCTTGCGCATGGAGAGCAGAAAGTACTTGGCGAAAAGACGGACCTGTTTCCGTTTTTTCTTTTCCAGGAGGTCGTACATGGAGGCGGAAAAGGAACCCGTATACTTCATGTGCAGGTCGTCGCAGATGCCGTTCATATAATGATGGGCCGTCATGTCCAGGATATGGATGGATGTCGTGAGGACGGCGGCGTATTTGTCCCGGAAGGCCCACGAGGCGTTTCTCTCCCCGATCAGCTCGATGAAACGCTTGTACTGTGAGGGAACGAGAAAATGAAAGAGGGGAAAGGCCCAGAGGATGCCGTCGGCATGGCTGATGACGTCCACGACCTCGTTGAAGACCTGTTTGCTTTTTTCCAGCCTGTGAATTTTTTCGGAAACATCGATGTAGATAAACCGATGCCTGGGGAACTGGTTTTCGATGTATCGCACGTACTGCATGGTCGCGCTTTGCGGTCCCTTGGGACTTCCATTCAGAACCACGATTCTCATTTCATCCTCCTCCTCGGCGGCGACTCCTCTCATAATGGCCCGGGGAAAAACAGGGGGGCTTCACCCTGCGAAACCTCTGTTTCATGATACCCAAAGATCGGCGTCCTGTTTTCTATCACATATTTCCCACGACGTCAGCCATTCTTGCGCTTTGTCCCCCGGTTTGTTATATTATTCGTTCGCCCGATGACCCGAATCCGGGTCGTGGTCCACCACGAGGCGGCGGTTGAGACGGGAGGCCATGCCACATGACGCGGATAAACGACGAGCACACGGATTCTGAACCGGCGGCCCTGCTGCGGGCGCACATCGGTCTGTTTACGGAGGCTTCTCTGCCGGGCCCCGTTCTGGACCTGGCCTGCGGAGGCGGTCGTAACGGGGTTTACCTGGCGTCCCTGGGGCTTTCGGTTATTCTTTGCGACGTTTCGGAGGCCGCCCTCTCCCGGGCGGCCTCGCTGGCTTCCTCCCGGGGCGTTTCACCCCGGTTCATGCGGCTGGACCTGGAAAGGGAAGGCGCCTCTCCCCTGAAAGAGGACGTGTACGGTGGGGTCATCGTTTTCCGCTATCTGCACCGGCCCCTCATGCCCCTTATAAAAAAGAGTATCCGGCCGACGGGCATCCTGGTTTACGAAACCTTTACAATCGACCAGGCCCGTTACGGCAAACCCACCAATCCGGATTATCTGCTTGAACCCGGCGAACTCCGACGATGGTTTTCCGACTGGGAGGTTCTCTACTGGCGCGAGGGGGTCGAAGTCAACCCGGAACGGGCCGTCGCCCAGATCGTCTGCCGGAAACCCGGGGTTCTTTTAATATAAAAACCGGAAATGACCCTATTCTTGACTTACGTCAATTCTTTCCACGCTTTTTCATGTCATAACGCTGTCGAAAAGAAACATTTCCACCAGGAGGCAGACATGAAACGCCAGATCATAAAAATAGATGAAGAGAAATGCACCGGTTGCGGTGACTGCATCATCAGTTGTCCCGAGGGGGCCCTTCAACTGATTGACGGGAAGGCCCGGCTGGTGAGCGAACCGGCTTGCGACGGCCTGGGAGCGTGTATCGGTCACTGTCCCTTTGGCGCCATCACCGTGGAAGAACGGGAGGCGCCGCCCTACGATGAACGGAGGGTGGTGGCCGAGATCGCCGCCAAAGGGCCCAGGGTCCTGGCGGCCCATCTCCGGCATCTCAGGAAGCACGGTCAGCATCAGTACCTGGGTGAAGCCCTGGATTATCTCCGGGAAGAGGGCATTCCCGTTCCCGATCCGGAGGAAGCCGTTCCGGGACACGGGGTCCCCCGGGGTTGCCCCGGCATGACGCCACGGGATTTTGCCGGAGGAACGGCGAAAACGCCGTCCGGGGGCGAATGCCCATCGGCCCTCACCCATTGGCCCATCCAGTTGCACCTCATATCGCCCGAGGCGGCGTATTTCCGGAAAGCCGACCTGCTGGTCGCCGCCGACTGCACGGCCTTTGCCGCGGGCAATTTTCACGGTGACTGGCTTGCGGGGAAGAAGCTTGTCATCGCCTGCCCGAAACTCGATGACGGAGAGGATGTTTACCTGGAAAAGCTCATCGCCCTGATCGAGCGGGCCGAAGTGAACACGATCACGGTCATGATCATGGAGGTTCCCTGCTGCGGCGGCATGTCGCGGCTGGTTCAGAAGGCGGCTGCCATGGCGGCGAGAAAGGTTCCCGTCAAGGAGGTGGTCGTCGGCATCAATGGGAACATACTCAGGGAACGCTGGCTTTAGGGCGTGCGTTCAAAAGGGGTGCGTAATCTGTCGAGAAAAAACAAAATAAAATAAACCGAAGGAGGAGGAAACCATGTTCTGTTATCAATGCCAGGAAACGTTAAAAAATCAAGGATGTGTAAAAAACGGGGTCTGCGGGAAAAAGGAACACACGGCGGAGTTGCAGGACGCCCTGATCTATGTCCTCAAGGGAATCGCCCTGCTGGAAGAGAAGGCCGTCGCCGCGGGCCGGGGCAGCCTCCGGGTCGGCCGGTTCATGAGCCAGGCCCTGTTCGCGACGTTGACGAACACGAATTTCGATGACGAAAAGCTCGTCTCCCTGATCGAAGAGGGACTTGCCCTGAAACGGGAGCTGTTCGCCGAATACGGGGACGCTTTCGGTAAGGAGGCGCCGGAGGCCGTCACCTGGAGCGCCGAGGGCGAGGCGGCTTTCGTGGCCAAGGCAAAAACCGCAGGCGTTCTGGCGACGGAAAACGAGGACATACGGTCCCTGCGCGAACTGCTGACCTACGGCGCCAAGGGAATCGCCGCCTACGCGGATCACGCGGCGATACTGGGTTATGAAGATCAGAAGATTTACAGTTTCCTGGCCGAGGCCCTGGCGGCGACGACCCGGGACCTCTCCGCCGACGATCTGACCGCCCTGGTCCTCAAGGCCGGGGAGACGGCCGTGACGACCATGGCCCTGCTGGACCAGGCGAACACGACCTGCTACGGCCATCCGGAGATCACCCAGGTCAATATCGGCGTTCGGAACAACCCGGGGATCCTCATTTCAGGGCACGACCTCAAGGATATGGAGGAACTCCTGAAACAGACGGAAGGAACCGGTGTCGATGTGTACACCCATGGCGAAATGCTGCCGGCGAACTATTACCCGGCCTTCAAAAAGTACGACCATTTCGTCGGCAACTACGGCGGTTCCTGGTGGCATCAAAACGCGGAGTTCGAGTCCTTCAACGGGCCGATTCTCATGACGACGAACTGCATCATTCCTCCCAGGGACAGTTACAGGGACCGCATATTCACGACGGGGATGGCCGGGTATCCCGGTGTGCGGCATATCGCCGACCGTGAAGACGGCAAGGCGAAGGATTTTTCGTCTCTCATCGAATTGGCAAAAACATGCGCTCCTCCGAAGGAAATCGAGACGGGGACCATCGTCGGCGGATTCGCCCGCCAGCAGGTCCTGGCCCTGGCGGACAAGGTCGTCGATGCGGTGAAAAGCGGCGCCATCAAGCGCTTCGTCGTCATGGCGGGATGTGACGGCCGGCACAAGGAACGGGCCTACTTCACGGACGTGGCGGAGGCTCTGCCCCAAGACGCGGTGATCCTCACGGCGGGGTGCGCCAAGTACCGGTACAACAAACTCGACCTGGGCGATATCGGCGGCATCCCCCGGGTCCTCGACGCGGGCCAGTGCAACGACTGCTATTCCCTGGCCGTAATCGCCCTGACCCTCAAGGATGTCTTCGGCCTGAAGGACATCAACGAACTGCCCCTGTCCTTCGACGTGGCCTGGTACGAGCAGAAGGCCGTGGCCGTGCTCCTGGCCCTGCTGTACCTCGGCGTCAAGGGCATTCGTCTGGGACCGACGCTCCCGGCCTTCCTCTCGCCCAATGTGGCCAAGGTCCTGGTCGATAAATTCGGGATCAAGGGGGTAGGCGACGCGAAGGAGGACGTGGAGGCCATGATGGCCGGCGCATAGAACGTCCCGCCGGTCCGGGGGCAAACCTTCCGACCGACGGGGTAACGCGCCAGTCGATTGGGACGAACGCCCCGCCGGTCTGGGGGCAAACCCCCCGCTTGGCTTGTTTTATAAATTGTGCTATGTCCGTGTCTTTTCCCGGTTTCTTCTCCCGAGGGGGGAGGAACGGGAAAGGGCGGGATTCCGGCCGAACGCGACGGGGCGTGCGTGACCGGATTTCCTTCGCACGACTTCTGGGGAACGGTCCATGTTCCGGGAAACACGAACGGTTCGTCTTATGGTCGAGCTTTATTGCAGGCATCACCACGGCGGCAAGGGGATCTGCGGAGATTGCGGCGCCCTGGCTGATTATGCGGCGAAGCGGATCGAAAAATGTCCCTTCGGCCGGAACAAGCCTGTCTGCTCCCAATGCTCCGTCCACTGCTTCAGGCCGGATATGAGGGAGCGGATCCGGGAGGTCATGCGTTACGCCGGGCCCCGCATCACCCTGCGCCATCCCGTGCTTGCCCTCGATCATCTGCGAAGGAGGCTGAGGGGACGATGAGGATCTCCCGCTGCCCCGGCCGTCCCTTCGGTTTCGCCCGGGGCTGGGTTCATCTGAAAAATATCGGGCCGTCCTGCCGGCCCATGAGGCGGTTGCCGCGGCCAACCGGGCGGCGGGCGTGAATGACTGACTAACCGAACGGCCCAGGGCCGTGGAAGGAGAACGAACATGACCGTTACCGTCAGCGAGATTAAGGATCTGATCCAATACCAGGAAAACTCCGTCGTCAGCCGTGAAATGATCGGCAAGCCGACCGGAACCGTGACCGTCTTTGCCTTCGATGCCGGCCAGGGTCTGAGCGAGCATACGGCTCCCTTCGACGCCCTGGTCCAGGTGCTGGACGGCGCGGCGGAAATCACCATTTCGGGGGAGCCTTACCGCGTGAAGGCGGGTGAGATGGTCATCATGCCCGCGGGGAAGCCCCATGCCCTGAAGGCGGTTGAACGCTTCAAGATGCTCTTGGTGCTGATCAGGGAATAACCGGGGAGAGTTACAGGCTGGCGTGAAGGACAAGATTTCTCGTCGCTCCGCTCCTCGAAATGACATGGGTGGGGGCTCCTCGTAATGACGTGGGGGGTGACACCAGGGGTGAAAGGACAAGAGGGACGCGGCCGAGGGCGAAAGGCCATGCCTTTTTGCCATTCCGAATGGCCGCGTCAACCGCCATGTCATTCCTTATCCTTATCCCGCGCCAGGCCTAAAATGTCATTCCGTTCCTGCGCCAGGCCTAAAATGTCATTCCGAATCCCGCCGGAGGCGGGTGAGGAATCTTGAACGCAACACCTTGGGATGGCGTGGGACAAGATTTTTCGTCGCTTCGCCATCCTCCTTGTCGCTTCGAACGTTCCTTTCTGTCACTTCGAACGAA
>JAAYKM010000139.1 GCA_012522415.1 Deltaproteobacteria bacterium
TCTACACCTCCGTGGAGGAACTACAGGAGAATCTGGACAGATGGCTCCATCACTACAATTACGAAAGGCCTCACCGGGGCTATCGCAACATGGGCAGACGACCCATTGAAACGATTGAAGCGGCTCTCGCTGCCAAAGAGCTAACAAAACAAGAACAGGTGGTGTAAGCTGCCTCACCGAAGAGTAACTGACTGTCCGGGAAGAGGTTGATTTTTACATTTCATCCAACGCCCGGCATAAGCGGGAATAGCCTGACAGGGCTATGATCCGCTTCATGCCGTTGTTGTGGCATTTCATAGCCCTCTTTTCAGTGAAGCCAGTTGATCAGATAGCCCAAGTATGTCGAAACGCTCCCGGTATATGCGCTGAAATACAGAAAGTGCGCACGTACCGATCTGAGCACAGGTTTTTAGCGCAAGCACAAGAGCAGGCTCGTTTCCTACAAGATAGCCGGACTCAAATGTCAACTTGGTACCGTTCACCGTTTGTTTCATAACGGTGAAAACGGCTTGCTCATTGGGGTGGCCCCCGAGGTCGATTGTCCGATCGTATAGCTCCTGAGCGACGTCATGAAGTTTGAGATCCTCAGATCGGAGCGCTTTCAGAAGATTCCGTATAGTAAAAGTTTTTCTCACGGCCTTATTGCTCTTTTCGTCATCATGTCGTCTCAGCCATATCTCACGACTTTCGGCATTTCGGCTCACATAGAAGCCATAGAGGGCATTTTCCAAGCAACCACGCAAAACAATATAAGTCTCAGGCGTTTGTCCACTCAAGGCAAGGCGAACGCTCCCCAAGTAGGCAGAATGGGAGCGAAATAAAAAGAAAGAAGCAAACCAATCGGGAGTTCTGTCTATGTTGTGTGTGATAGCGTCGAAGACAAGATGGATGTCCTTCAAAATACTGTACCAATCCTTCACGTTATGAAACGTTGCAAAGGTATTGTGCCATGCGTTCTCAATGAATTCAGAGAGCGAATCCTGTCCCCACCCAGGGGGTATCTTCTTCTCCTCTATCTTTTCATCATTCATCTTGGTCTCTTGCCATAACGCCCGGCATCAACGGCTTGTTCGCTGAATGCCGTTGTTGTGCGGCGCATCGGAATCATTGAACAACCTTTGTACCTGGTTGATCACGGTTGTCGGAAGTTCAATGTTCAGAGGTACTGCAACACTCTTGAACAATTCGAGACTCCACTTCCACGACTCGCGATAGGCCGCGTATAGCACCCTCGATTCTGCGCCGGCTGTGCATGCCAGGTAGCGATTATACGCGACCGCGGAAAGATCCTTTTCCAGTGCGCGCGATGGCGGCGGCCAGTGGTCTGTCGACCCTTCGTGGAGGCGAACCAGCTTGAGCAGGTTTTCATGGGATTTGCTGAGCAAAGCCCAGGCGCGGGCATATTCTCCCCGATTTAGAAGATTGGCGCCAAAGAGCATCAGACTGATGAGGTTCAATGCGAGCCCTTCTACAAGTGGCGCGCCTTCACGTTTCGGAGGACCGCCCACAAGGGCACTCGCGTATTGTGACAGCTCGCCGGATCGGTCCAGCAAAACAGCCGCATCGAGCGAGGGAAACCACCCGTAGCCTTGCCATGTGGAAATAATCGGTATGTCCGATTTGCGCATGAAGTGGAATTCACCGCGAATGCCGTTTTCAAAAAGTGCTGTGTAGTTGTCAACATCGGATGATTTTGTCCCTTTTTTAGCGGAATAAAATGTCCCCTGACCATTGGTTCGTTACATTTCATCATCATCGGTTTCATCTTTCATGTCCAGAGCCTTTGGTACCGTTCCCAAGATGCCTGCTTTGCGTTTTTCTTTGAGTCGATAACTTTCACCTTTGATGTTAAACGTTGTGCAATGATGAAGAAGTCGATCAAGAATCGCTGTGGCCAGCACCTGGTCGTTGAAGATTTCTCCCCAGTCTACGAAGGACTTGTTCGACGTGATAATCGTCGAGGCCTTCTCATAGCGTCTCGTGAGGAGTCGGAAGAAGAGTCCTGCTTCGTCTCTGCTCATGGGAAGATATCCCATCTCATCAATAATCAGCACCTTGGGATAAAAAAACTGCTGCAGCTGCCGTTCAACGCGGTTTTCCATCCGTGCTTTGGTAAGGCGGGTGATCATGGACTCCAGGGTCATGAACAACACCTTGTGACCTGCCTCAAGGGCCTTCATTCCCAAGGCGATCGCCAAGTGGGTCTTCCCCACACCGGGAGGGCCCAGGATGATGATATTTTCAGCGCGATCCACAAACCCGAGGGTGGCAAGTTCACGGACAACCTTCCTGTCGATGCTGGGCTGGAAGGTGAAATCGAACTGCTCCAGAGTTTTCACCCAGGGAAAACGGGTGGCCCTCAGGCGGGATTCCATCCCCCTCTGATGCCTGCCGTTCCATTCCGTCTGCAGGACCTCGGTGAGAAACTCCCGATACCCAAGATCCCGCTTCGCCGCTTGTTCGCAGACAGCGTCTAACTGGCAGGACAGATGATCCATTTTCATTTTTTCAAGGAGCCCGGTCAGTTGCATGGAATCACCTCCTCATATACCGATAGTTTCCGGTGCTCCACTTGAAACGCCCTGCGCCAGAGGTCGGTATGATGAGCCGGGACGCTCACCCAGCCTTCAGAAACACAACGGAGCGTATGCTCAGCCACAATGACATCGTCGGCAGAAACGGTGAGCCTCCCGTCCAGACTGATGCGGATCGCCACTGTCTGTCCGCACAGTGCCGACGGAACGCTGTAGCGGTTTCCCCGGATGTCGATGTACCCATCCCAGCTCACTGTCCGGTGCCCCCGGTAAGAGGTGTCGTATCGAACGGCAGGCAACGGACCAAGAAACGGTTCCTCACGGGAAAATCGGTCCCGTACCACCTCTTTGACCGTACCGTGGACCCTCTGGTCTGCCACGTCCTCCAGCCACCGCTCCGCCAGGCTGTTCATGTGGGCAAAACTCTCAAATGCCCGGTAACGGACAAAAAAGTTGTTCTTGATATACCCGACCATCCGTTCGTCTTTCCCTTTCGTCCGCGCACGGTATGGACGGCAGGCCCTGGGGGTGAAACCATACCAGCCGGCAAAATCGAGAAACCGCTCGTTAAATCGCACACGATCCCCGATACGATGGCTGATCACGGTGCTCCTCTGGTTGTCAACCAGCACTTCCCGACACACGCCGCCAAAATGCTCGCACGAACGGAGCATCCCCTCATAGGTGTGCTCGGCGTCGTTGCTGTCGGTGCACCAGAAATGAAACCTCCTGGAATACCCCAGGGTGTTGACACTGAAATAAACTTTCCTATGACGGCCGGCAACTGTCGTTCTGCATCTGCCTGCCGGGATCGGTCTCAAAACGCACCGTCGCACGGCTCTCCCGTAATGGACGCTTGGGTCTCATATAATCACGCACAATGGTCGTACCACCGGTGTATCCGCGGCTCTGAATCTCCCGGTAAATGACCTCCCCGTTCCATACGTTGGCACGAAGCAACTCGTCGATCACCGGCTTGAACTCATCCAGCTTGCTGACTCTCGCCCTGGGACGTCTCCCCGACGGCGGCCCGCCTCGCTTCAGCGCCCGGCGGATCGTCTTCGGGTGGACACCCAACTGCTTCGCGACATCCTTCTGGTAGACACCCCTTGCAATCTGTGCTTTAATTTCCATCCAGTCCTCCTTGGTAATCATAACGGCTACCTCCAACGTATTTGCAAATACCCTGAAGGTATACCAAAAAGTTTATCTTGGAGGACATTTTATTCCGCTGTTCCAGGTACATTTAACACTGATGGTGACATAGTGGCCGAAGTCGTCCGGAAAGTAAGCCGCAACCGGATTGACTGCATTAAGCCACGAGCGCTGCTCGAAGCTCTCAAATGAACCATCCTGAATGAACACCGCGAATTCGATATCAGAGAACGCGTCACCCTCTCCGATAGCAAATGAGCCGAACATCAATGCCGCGGCTATTCGTGCATCCTCATGACAAGCTTCTCTGAAGCGTTCGATCATTTCCTGCTGAAGCATTGAAACCTCCGGGGAAAATTGTTTCGCATTCGCCCTGTTCAAAGAGTCAAAACTGCATCCGCGCACAGCCAGAAAAGCTTCTCGCGTATGGCGGTTCTCGATTGCCATGAACGCTCATCCCATTCCGCGCAGCTCAAATCGTCCCCACCATATAATACCTGCCCTAAGCTTGCACCACGAAATTGCGCAACTGCTATCATGCCCGCGCTTTCCATTTCTACGGCAAGACAGCCTTCTTTTTTCCTCATGGCTATCCTATCCGGTGTCTCCCTGAAAGGCGCATCGGTCGTCCACGTTTTACCGATATGGTGCGGAATGTTCATATTTCGCAAGGTGTTTGCAAGGGCCTTCACCCCCGCTTCGTGCGCAAATACTTCCCGGCTTGGTGGCAGGTAATGATAGGAAACGCCTTCGTCACGGATTGCGCTGGATACAACCAGTAAGCTGCCAACCGCCATATGTTTATCCAGAATACCACAACCTCCACAAACCATAAATTTCCGACAGCCATAAGCGATGACTTTTTCGAGCAGGCCTGCGGCCAGTGGCGCACCAACCCCTGGATGGAAGAATGCCAATCTCTGATCACGGTATTCAATTTCATAAACGGGATGAGGTCCATCCTCCCAATAGTCTATTACCAATACCTTTGCATTGTGTTCGATTACCACTTTATCAATCACTTCCCTGAAAAAACAGACTACACAATGCTCAGGCATATCCAGAGGCATGATAACCTTTGAAGGTTCGATAAAAGCAATACGGGTTGAGTCGTACTCAAGAATTGGAAATTTCATATTCATAAGTTTTCAGGGTAGCCCAACAAATTATTCACTTGACCCGGCTATCTTTATATTTTGGATGTTATACACAAAGAAGAGCCCGGGTTTATTCCGTCATATCTTCCTTCCTGTTTAACCGCTAATTAACGCGAATAAACGCTAATATTTTCTTTAAATTCGCGTTCATTAGCGTCCATTCGCGGTTTCATTTCTTCCCTCCGACTGTTACCTCCACGATCTTTATCATATCATTCCCAAAGATATCAACCACCTTGACCGCTATTTTATAGCATCTTGGTGCGCATTCATGAAACACGTTTTTCAGTTCAAGGGTACGATCTTTTTTAGTGCGGAAAGTAAAGGGGGCAGAGGAGTTGTAACCGCTCTTTCTCCTTCGAGCGAAAGCTTAACCATCTGCCCGGGTTTGATTTCCAGTTTTTCTCTTATTTCAATGGGGATGACCACCTGGCCTTTTGATGATGTTTTAACTGTATGCATTTGGTTTTACCTCGTAACACTGGTTAAGCTGACTAAAAGTGTAAATTTATAAAAGTAGTATGTCAATATTCATGAAAATTTTTACCAGTATCAAGCATCCAGCATCTGACTGCTAATTCCCCTGACGCTTTAATGCTTCTGTCAAACAGATTCAGGCTAAAATCAGCAAAAGCGATGTAAGCATTGACTCATTATTATTATCTGCCTATACTTCGTGATCTAATAAAAAATAAGCTGCAATTTAAAACAGGAGGGAAACAGATGCGCAAATTATCAATAATGGTATTTGTTCTTTTGGCAATTTTATCAGTCTCATTTTTAATGGCCTGTTCAACCGCTGATACAGGTGCCACGAGTTATGCGGAAGACAGGGCACTGATAGAAGACCTTCAGGCCCGCTACTTGTTTGCCCTGGATTTTGGCGATATGGATACCTATGCGAAGACATTTACCGAGGATGGTATCCTGGACATTGTAGGTTTTAAATGGCAGGGGAGGGAAAATATCAAGAGAGAGCTAGGGGCCATGTCTGCAAACATGGAAAAGGAAAATCCAGCCCTTGAGGAGGGTGAAAAGGAATTATACCCTGCCACAGGCCGTCACAACATTACAAATATAGTAATAAAGATAAACGGGAACAGGGCAACAGGAAGGGCCTACTGGTTTCATGTGGGTAATGACAACCCTGAACGTAAGGCAGTCCTTAATTCATACGGGTATTATGAGGATGAAATGGAAAAGGTAAACGGGGAGTGGCTATTCAGTAAACGGATTATCTATAATGAGCAGATGGCAGAATGGATCGGATCAGCTAAAAATCCTGCCTGGTAAAGAATATTTAGCAGAAATTTGAAAGATAGATTTTTTAAAAACCTCAAGATATCTTTTGTGCTGGTATGGAATCCTGAAAGGCAGTTAAGGGTTTCAAACCAGCATTAAGTCATAATGGTTCTGGAAAAAATAGATGAAGGTGATCACAAAATATATCGCAAAAGAGGTGATTAAGGTCTTTCTCCTGTGCCAGTTTATCTTTATCCTTTTATTCATTGTGGTTGGTTTTATACACGAGA
>JAAYKM010000140.1 GCA_012522415.1 Deltaproteobacteria bacterium
GGCGTGTTTCATCTGGCCTACTTCCCCCGCCCTTACCGGTTTCACTTCAATGCCCATAACCTGGTCGTCTACGGAAAAGAAAACGGACGCTACCTGATCAGCGATCCAGTCATGGAAACGGCGGAATCCCTCAATTATGATGAACTGATGCGGGTCCGTTGGGCCCGGGGCATGTTCGAACCCCGGGGGCACATGTACTATCCCGCAAAAATCCCCTCACGCATCGATCTGCCGGCTGCCATCGTCAAGGGTATCCGCAGAAACTGCCGGGAAATGCTGTCGATCCCGCTGCCCTTTTTTGGCGTCAGGGGCATCCGTTACGTCGCCGGGCAAGTCAAAAAATGGCCGGATAAACTGGGCGAGAAGCGGGCCTCCCTATACCTGGGGAATTTCATCCGGATGCAGGAGGAAATCGGAACCGGCGGTGGCGGTTTTCGCTTCATCTACGCGGCGTTTCTTCAGGAAGCCGCAAAGGCCCTGAACAACCCCCGGTTGCGGGAACTCTCCCAGGAAATGACCGCCATCGGTGACCGCTGGCGGGAATTTGCCGCCATCGGCGGTCGCATCATCAAGAAGCGCAACAATGAACAGGAAAGCTACGAGGCCATGTCCGCCATCCTGGCGGAAATCGCCGACCGGGAACAGCATCTTTTTGGCGCACTGAAAAAATCCGTCTCATGAGCAACGCACCTATAATACAGGCGTCCGATTTAACGAAAGTTTATCGGGGTTCATCGAAACCGGCCGTCGATCAATTGAACTTTAATGTACCGGAAGGGAACATTTTCGGCCTGCTGGGGCCGAACGGCGCGGGCAAGTCAACGACCATCATGATGCTCTGCGGGCTTTTAAAAATCGGCGCGGGGACCATCCGGGTCTTCGGCCTTGACGTCAATCGAAAAGCCGCCGAAATCCGCAGGCAGATAGGTGTGGCACCCCAGGATATCGCCCTGTTTCCCAACCTGACGGCACACGAAAACCTCGTTTATTTCTGCCGGATGTACGGCCTGAAAGGCCATATGATCCGCGAGGCCGTGCAGCATTACCTGGAGGTGTTCGGACTGCTCGACAAGGTGAATATGCGAGTTTCGCATTTTTCGGGGGGCATGAAAAGACGCCTCAACCTGATTGCGGCCCTGTTGCACCATCCGCGCCTGCTGATCCTCGACGAACCGACGACGGGGGTGGATGTGCAATCCCGCAACATGATTCTGGGTTACCTGAAAAAACTGCGGGCGGAAGGCGTGACCATTTTATACTCCTCGCACCTGCTCGAAGAAGCGGAAAAGCTCTGCTCACGCTTTGCCATTATTGATGAAGGCCGCCTGATCGCGGCCGGAACGCTGACCGAAATGCTTGCCGCCAACGGCGGCGGCGAGAACCTGGAAGAACTGTTTCTGCATCTGACAGGGAAAGGGATTCGAGATTGAAGGTACTGGGGACGATCTGGAAAGAATTGCTCCTTCTTGTCCGTGATCCGGGAGGGCTGGCCCTGATTTTCATCATGCCCCTGGCCTTGGTCATCGTCATGGCCCTCATCCAGGACAACACCTTCCGTGAATTTCAGGAAACCCGCATTGACGTCCTTTTCATCGACGAGGATCGAGACACGTTGAGCGGACACATCGAGTACTCCTTCCAAGAAGCCTCCAATCTTCGTCTCATCAAGGCGGTATCGGGAAAACACCTGACGCATGAAACCGCAAGGCGTCTCGTCCAGAGAGGCAATTACCAGGCTGCGGTGATTCTCCCCCCCCGGGCCACGGCTGACCTGCGGGAAAAGACGAAGCAGGCCGTGGATGAGCTTTTTGCCCACTATGGCTTCGGACCCGCAACGCTGGCACACGACACCCCGGCGGTGGAGCTGCAGATTCTTTTCGACCCGGCCATTAAGGCCAACTACAAACAGGCTCTAGGCAGCGCCGTCGAGAAAATGGTGACGGGCGTGCAGGCGGAATGGCTGACCGAGGCCATACAGAAACGATTCGGAGGAACAGCCCCAGAACAGCCGATTTCAATCGATCTTTCCCAGATGATCCGTGTAACCCAATCTGTTGCATCAGAGAACATGCAACCCGATATCGCCATCAATTCTGTCCAACATAATGTTCCTGCCTGGTCCATGTTCGCCATGTTTTTTATTTTGTTTCCTCTGGCAGGCAATTTTATTAAAGAGAGGGAAGAAGGAAGCATGCTGCGGCTACGCCTGATTTCCGGCTCGCAACTGCCTGTTATTTCAGGAAAATTCGTCTTTTATCTCTTCGTCTGCCTGTTGCAACTGGTCTTAATGATCGGTGTTGGTTTGTACATCATGCCCTTACTGGGCCTCACCAGGCTGGCCATGGGAACGAACAATTTGGGCGTTGCCCTCACGGGCCTGGCGGTTGCCATGGCGGCAACGGGTTATGGCTTACTCATTGCCGTTTATTTCCGAACCCCTCAACAAGCCCTGTCCTTCGGTTCTATTTCCGTCGTCATCTTGGCTGCCCTGGGTGGCGTCTGGGTGCCGACATTGGCTATGCCGCATATCATGAAACACATCAGCCCCTATTCCCCCTTGAATTGGGGATTGGAGGCTTTTAATAACCTTTTTCTCAGAAACGCCTCAACCTCGGTGATCCTTCCCGATTTGGCAAAACTTGTCTGTTTTTCCCTGGTTGCCTTGGGGGCCAGTATACTGATCCATAAATCAAGAACCGTTGTTTAAAATGAACACTGGAAACAGGCGGAAATGCAATGCAAACACAGACCATAGAAGAACTGATCCCACAAATTAAAATACAGATTCTCGAGCGGCTGATTATCGAAGAGATGGATCCGAAAGATCTCGATGAAGATATGCCCCTGTTCGGCGAAACAACGGGTTTGGACTCGATCGACGCCCTGGAGCTGGTTGTCATGCTGGAAAAATGTTACGGCATTAAAATTACCGATGCCAAGGTGGCAAGGAAGATTCTTATGACTGTGCGTACCATTGCCGAATATGTCTATGAGCACCGGGAAATATGAATAGGCGTGTTTTCATTACCGGTTACGGTGTCATCACTGCAATCGGTAACGATGTTAAGGAAAATTTTGCGTCCCTACGGGATCGGGAACATGGTTTTCGTCGTCTCGAATTCCTGGATACACTGCACCGCGAGGATATCTATTGCTGTGAAGTCAAGGAATCGGACGCGGCGTTATGCCGACGTGCCGGGGTACCGGACAATGCCGCCTATACCCGCACCACCCTGCTAGGCCTCATTGCCGTCAAAGAAGCCATTGCCTCGGCAGGACTCTCGCGTGAGGAGGTAAGTGAATCCGGCCTCATTTCGGCCACCACAGCCGGTGGTATCCGGGAGTTGGAAACCCACTTCCAGGAGTTGCAAAGCCATGCAACCACGGGGGATTTTCTCGCCTTTCTGGATACGGTAGATCCCGGCCAACATACGGAACGTCTGGCGGAAGCTTTGAATATCAAGCAATATCTCGCCACAGTCAGTACGGCCTGTTCATCGGCCGCTAACTCCCTGATTTTTGGTGCCCGGCTAATCAGAAACGGCCTGGCCGACCGCATGATCTGTGGCGGTGCCGAATCCCTGTCTAAGGTAACGATCAATGGTTTCAATGCGCTGATGATTCTGGACAGGGGGCATTGCAAGCCCTTCGACCGAAATCGCTGCGGCCTCAATCTGGGCGAGGGAGCGGCGTACATTGTTCTTGAAGCGGAAGAGATCGTCCTGCGCTCCGGCAGAAAGGCGATTGCGGAACTGAACGGTTATGCCAACGTCAACGAGGCCTTCCATCAAACAGCCTCTTCGCCTGAGGGTGCGGGAGCGTTGAAAGCAATGCGAAAATGTCTGGATATGGCCGGCATACCGCCCTCTGCGGTTGACTACATTAATGCCCACGGCACGGGAACGGAGAATAACGACCTGTCGGAGGGATTGGCCATGCAAACCCTGTTCGCCAATGGAACACCCCCTTTCAGTTCGACCAAGCCCTACACGGGGCACACTACTTCGGCGGCGGGTAGTGTTGAGGCGGCATTCTGTCTCATCGCCTTTGAGCAAGATGTGATTTACCCAAACCTCAATTTTAACCTTCCAATACAAGAGCTTGGCATCCGTCCAGTGACAGAACTGAAGACCAAAGCGAACCTTAAAACGATTCTCTCCAATTCCCTGGGCTTCGGAGGCAGCGCCACATCGCTGCTCTTTACCAAATGTTGATTAACGAAATAAATATCGCTTGTTATATTAATGGCATTGGGGTTGTTTCCCCTCAGAGGACGTACAATAATGAGGAATTTCTAACGGCATTAGCCGGTTATGACAGCAAATTCCTGACCTGCATTCTTCCTAATTTCAAAGACTATATAAGCCCGTTCCAACTACGACGACTGAGCCGGATGCTACGCGTTGGGCTCTCCAGTGCCATAATCTGTCTGCGGGATGCGGGGTTGGAAACTCCCGACGCCATTATTACGGCTACGGGCTACGGGTTTCAGGAATATATGGGGAAATTTTTGAATGAAATCATGACACAGGATGAACAGCAGCTCACCCCGACCTATTTCATGCAGAGCACGCACAATGCCCTGTCCGGTCTTATCGCTTTGTATGTCAAATGCACGGGATACAACAGCACTTACGCCGGAAAAGCTTTCCCCTTTGAGGCAGCCTTGCATGACGCGTTGTTGCTTTTGCAGGAAGAAGAAGCCGAGAATGTCTTGGTCGGCTCCTTCGACGAGGTATATCCAGTACAATACAACGACTATGACCGGCTAGGCTACTTGAAAAAGGAAAAAATCAACAGCCTGCAATTGCTTGCAACAGAAACCCCGGGAACTGTCTTGGGGGAGGGTACCGTGTTTTTCTGCGTTTCCGGCCGGGCAGCCCCCCACAGTTGGTGCCTCCTGCAGAATTTTCACATGATTTACAGGCCCGTCGATTATAACCACCTGTCATCGGCGTTGCTCGATTTTCTGAAGGCAAGCGGCATGACACCGGAGGATATTGATGTCCTGGTCAGCGGTATCAGCGGTGATTTCAAGCGAGATTTCTGGAACCGCTCTCTTCAAAAAGATTTCTTCGACCATGCCACGGTCGTTCATTTCAAGCATTTAATCGGCGATTACGCCACCGCGGCATCGTTCGGCCTATGGCTTGGCGCCAAAATTCTCAAAACCCAGATTATTCCGGATGCCGTGTTATCCAATTCGCGCCCTTGCAGTCGTCCTGTGAAAACAGTTCTCGTCTGCAATCACTTCTTGGGGAAGAACTATTCCTTCTTTCTCTTGACAAAGGCATGATACGTCTTCGATCTATATCGAAATGGTCAGCGCAACCGCAAAAAAGTTTTTCCCACCGATCTCCAGTACCCAGATATGGACAAGCTGAGAATGGCTGACGGCATCTTGCAATACGACCCAACACGGAGAAAATATCGTTCTTCCTCCGAGGAGTGTGGAAGTCCAGACATAAAAAAGTCAAGAAACCTCGTGTGTTTCTTGACTTTTCCACTCAGACCGGCCAAAATTAGATGTACTTGCCAAGGATGTAGTCCTGCAGATTTTCAATCAGGCTATCCTGCCTGAGGATAACCGATTTAACAATATTGCCAATCGAAATCACGCCGACCAAATGGTCGTTTTCGAAGACCGGAAGGTGGCGCACCCTTTTTTCCGTCATCAGCATCAGGCATTTTTCAATCTCCGTATCCGCTGGCACACCATAGAGATCGGATGTCATGATGTCCTTGACAATCGTATCCCGGGAAGACCTGCTTTTCAGAACAAGTCTGCGGGCGATATCTCTCTCGGCAATGACTCCAACAAGTTTCTCTCCATCAATTACCAACAGTGCCCCTACATTCTTGTCATCCATCAGTTTCACGGCTTCGAGTGCCGAGGCATTAGGGGAAATGGACCATATCTGACTGTTACCCTTCGCTTCCAAAACATCCTTAACTGTTTTCATAAGCCTGTCCTTTCTTATGGATATAAATATAATCGGCTACTTCCCAAGTTAAAATCGGAGGTCTATCATTGAACAGCATGATATAAAATCAATTAATTTTTCACAAGTGGTTTTTTGTAAGCTGGCTGGAACAAAGCCGGACATAATGGGGAACCACGCACACCGGTACCGGATGATCTGTAGATGCGGTTTTGAGGCATTGCCCAGTTAAAGGGGCCGACATATCGCCAGCCCCTCCAATAGATTGATCATTGGTCTGATTCCCAAGGTATTCTTAAATAGCATCTCCAATTGTTTTAACGCGTATCAGCGACTGAATTATTTAAGTTGCAGGCAACGGCGCCTTCAGCGGTCTCCCACCCATTGACTGTGCCGTTAAAAAACCTCGGGATAGCCGATTTCCACGAAAACGTTTTCCAGCCGGGTTTTATGCCCCAGCTCCATCCCGGCCAGGTACTCGAACTGTTTTTTGATTTCCTCGTCCTGGCTTATGGCGGCCATGCCCCGGTAAAACTTCACAGCCTCCTCTTCTTTCTTCATGGCCAAGGCAATCGCGTCGGCGGGCTTCATGTTGATGTCAAATTTCGGAAGCTCCGTGGCTTCGGCGACTTTGTAATCCTGCGAGGGAATATTGATTTTTGTCAGGAGATCCGGGTCTTCCCTGAAACGCGTCAACAGCGCTTTGTGGCCCAGTTCTTCCTGTGCCAATTCCTCAAAAGTCCTCTTGACGTCCTGGTTGGTAACCCTCTGGCTCACAGTCTGGTAAAATTCGAAGGATTCGATTTCCCTTTCAATAGCATCGGAAAAAATCTTTTCCAGCATAGTCTTATCCATATTGTCCATCCTTTCCTCACCGTTTGTACAGATTCTTTCTTTTCCTCTGTGAATGGTGATTTTTCAGGGCCTGGCTTGCCTTGCTGCCCAGCTGACCGGTTCCGTGCCGTCCTCCACCTTTTCGATCTTGATGGCGCATACCTTGTATTCCGCCGTTTCAGTGACGGGATCGAATCGGTCAATGGTCAGCACGTTCCCGCATGCTTCCACGAAATGGAACGCACACCAGCATACGCCGGGAGCGGAACGATCCGTGACCCATGCCTTCAGCGTAATTTCACCACGCCTGCTCGTTGCCTGAACCGTGTCTCCCGTTTTGATTCCCAGTCTTTCTGCATCCACAGGGCTAATTTCCATCAATTCCTCAGGGAAAATCTCTTCCAACCCAACAGAGTGTCTTGTTTGAGTCGCCGAGTGATAATGCCACAGGCGACGACCTGTTGACAGGTAGAACGGGTATTCGTCATCAGGCAGTTCCGCTGGTGGAATATGAACCGTGTGATGGAACAACCCACGTCCACGGGTAAAATTACCGGAAGTGTGGAGTAAAGGAGTGCCGGGATGCTCCAGAGTTGGGCAGGGCCACTGCAGACCGATGTCCTGGATGCGTTCGTAGGTAATGCCCGCATAGGAAGTGGATGTTTTTCTCATATCCTCAAAAACCGCCTCTGCAGAGGTAAAACCAAGGTCGTAGCCGTTGATCCGCTTCGCCAGTTCCTGCAGAACCCACCACTGCGGCCGGGCGTCTCCGGGGGGCTCCAAAGCTTTACGTACCATTTGGACCCGGCGCTCCGTATTGGTGAAAGTGCCGTCCACTTCGCCCCATGCGCAGTCAGGTAAAATGACATCCGCATAGGGGGTGGTGAGGTTCGGGAAAATATCGACACAGACGAAGAACTCCAGTGCTTCTATCTCCTTTATGGTATTGGCCATGTGCGGATCGGTCTGCACCGGGTTGTCGCCGACGCAATAAAGAATCTTGGTTCCGCCGGTCAAGGCTTTGTGTAACATGGTCGGTTTCATGTAGCCCGGTTTATCCGGCAATCCCGTGACACCCCAGGCCTGTTCAAATTTTTCTCTGACCGCCGGATTATCCACCGCCTGGTAGGTTTGATAGACGTTCGGAAGAGCCCCCATATCGCAAGCCCCCTGAACGTTGTTCTGGCCGCGTAATGGGTTCAGTCCCCCGGCATAGGAACCGATATTGCCCAGAACCATCTGGAGGTTGGCCAGGGTTTTCACGTTGTCGGTTCCACAAATATGCTCTGTAATACCAAGGGTGTAACAGACATTGGCAACCTCGGCTTTGCCGAGTATCTCCGCCACCTTCTTCATGGTTTCCACGGGAACTCCGCAGATTTCAGACGCCTTTTCCACGGGATAGTCTTTAACCCATTCGCGGATCTCATCGGGATTTTCAGTGTGTTCAGCAAGGTATTTTTTGTCCTCCCAACCGTTCTTGAAAATCTCGTTGATCAGACCATTAATATAAGGAATATCCGTTCCGGGTTTATGCTGCACATACATTGTCGCCCATTTAACGAGATCGATTCGGCGTGGATCGTTGACAATCAGAATCGCCCCTTTCTTCACCGCCCGTTTGATATAATAGGAAATAACCGGATGGGCTTCCGTTGTGTTCGAACCAATAACGAAAATCACCTTGGCGTCTTCCAGCTCTCGAATGGAATTTGTCATGGCCCCGCTACCAAATGCTGCCGCCAGACCGGCGACTGTGGGAGCGTGTCAGGTACGGGCGCAGTGATCGACATTGTTGCTTTTCACCACCGCCCGTGTAAATTTCATGATCGCGTAATTGGTCTCGTTTGGAACACGCCCGGAACCAAAGGCGGAAAAGACATCGGGACCGTCCCGATCAACGATTTCACGAATACGAGCCGCCGTATAGTCCAGGGCTTCATCCCAGGAAACCGGGACGTGCTTGCCATTTTTCTTGATCATGGGTTGGGTCAGCCTGTTCGGGCTGGACGGGAATTCATACCCGTAGCGTCCTTTGACGCATAGCATACCGTCATTGGGAGGAATTTCCCGCCCGGTCACCTTGACGATACGATTTTCCTCACGGTTCACATGAACCGTCACCTGACACCCAACACCACAATAAGGACAGGTCGTGTTTATTTTTTCCAGTTCCCACGGTCTTCCTCCACCGTGTGCTTTTTTATCGGTGATTGCACCAACCGGACAAATCTGGGCGCATTCCCCGCATTGCACACATGTGGAAGTGCCCATGGGCAAATCGTAATCGCAGGCAACCTGCATATGGCTTCCCCGATGGACAAAACTGAGCACTTCATTCACCACCACATGATTGCAGGCGACGATGCAGCGCCCACATAGCACACACTTATTGGGATCTCGCGAAATCATGACACCGGTCTTATCGAGATCGTAACCCGGCGGTTCGATCTCAAAGCGAGGTTGGTCGATCTTAAGCCGATAAATAAGATCCTGTAGTTCGCAATTACCATTTTGATCGCAAGTCAGGCAGTTATGGTCTCCTGAAGCCCAAAGCAGCTCCACAACCATACGCTGTGCCTCCACAACCCTTTGTGTATTCGTTTTTATCACCATACCCGGGCTGACCGGCATACAGCAGGAAGCGACAAGTGACCGGGCGCCTTCAACTTCCACCACACAAACGCGGCATGCACCGATATTTTGAGTTTTCTGGTGATGGCAGAGGCTGGGAATGAAAATTCCATTGGCTCGTGCCACCTCGAGAATGGTTTGTCCTTGTCGTGCTACATATTCTTTCCCGTTCATTGTAATTGTCATTGTATCCATATTTACCCCCTTTATTGCAGTACTGGCCAATGAGTAGGACTCATAATCTCTGGCACAGACACATTTAATCAAGAAAATATCATTGATTTTTCATCGATGACAACACCTATTCAATCTCAGCCTAACAAGGCTCGCGGAGACTCAATCCCTTGAAGCCTGTCCCCATGTCGATCACAGTTTCGGACACCTTCCTTCTCTATGCATGACGTTCCGGATTCTCCCACACTTCTTCATAAGTACTCTGTGGCAATTCGTCACCTCGCCTGAGATAGTGGGTGTGGAGAAGCTCATGGGATTTTTGTCCCAGCGGTTCTTTCAGAAACGTTTCATATATTTTTTTTATCGAAGGACTTTCATGGGATTGACGATAAGTCTGTACCAGGGCATCATCCTGATACAAGGCGGCGGCTCTCAACTGGCGGATTGCATTGTCTGTGGGGATTGGGCCACCACCACCGGAAATACATCCGCCGGGACAACACATGACCTCAATAAATGTATAGTCTGCCGTACCTTTCCGGATTTTGTCCAACAGCCGCCGAGCATTGCCAAGACCGTGTGCAACCGCCACCTTTACATCGCCGAGAGCACCGACAGTAAGGGTTGCTTCCTTCACACCGTCGAGGCCACGAACCGGGGCAATATTCAAATCTGGAAGGTCCTCACCGGTAACGACCGCGTAAACCGTACGGATAGCTGCTTCCATAACACCACCCGTAGCACCAAATATCGTCCCGGCACCCGTGTACTCGCCCATGGGGGCATCATAGCCCTCATCCGGAAGGGTATTGAAATCAATACCCGCTTCCTTGATCATCCGCGCCAGTTCGCGAGTTGTCAGAACATAGTCAACATCCCTATATCCACTGCTGGTCATTTCCGGCCGTGCCGCCTCGAATTTCTTGGCCGTGCAGGGCATAATGGACACGACCACGATATCCTTGGGGTCGATACCGGCAAATTCGGCATAATAAGTCTTGGCCAGGGCACCGAACATCTGCTGAGGAGATTTGCAGGTGGAAAGATGATCAAGCAAGTCGGGATAAAAATGTTCACAGAACTTGATCCATCCCGGACTGCAAGAGGTTATCATGGGGAGCGTACCCCCCTCCTTGACCCTCTTCAGGAGTTCATTCCCTTCCTCTATGATAGTCAGATCAGCCGTAAAGTTGGTATCAAACACCTTGTCGAAGCCCAGACGGCGTAAGGCGGCAATCATCTTTCCCGTCACCAACGAACCGGGAGGCATACCAAACTCTTCGCCAAGGGCTGCACGTATGGCCGGGGCCTCTTGAACCACGACATGCTTCGTCCGGTCCTGCAGTACCGCCCAGACTTCATCAATATCTTCCTTCTCGTGAAGGGCACCCACGGGGCAGGCCAAGATACACTGACCGCAGGCGACGCAGTTTGATTCGACCAAGGGCAGATCAAAGGCGGGACTGACCCGGATGTCTTTCCCTCGAAAAGCCGGGGTCAGAACGCTGACCGTCTGAATGGATTCACAGACGGTAATACATCGGTGACAGTTGATGCATTTGCGCATATCCCGTACAATGGACAGACTGGAATGGTCAATCCATTCCTCCTTGTCAAAGACGGGCTGCTCAAAGCGAACATCTCGAAGACCGACTATTTCGGCTACTTTTTGCAATTCGCAATTACCGTTTCGATTACAGTAATTGCATTCCAACGGATGATTGGAAAGGAGAAGTTCTACCACCATTTTTCGGGCGGTCCGTACCCGCGCCGAATTGGTCCGCACCACCATCCCTTCGCCAACCGGGAAAACACATGCCGCAATGAGGCTGCGCTGTCCATCCACTTCAACCATACAAACCCTGCAGGCACCAGGGGTATGATTAATCTCGGTCCAGGCGCAAAGAGTAGGAATGACAATCCCCACCTGACGGGCCGCCTGCAGAATCGTCGTTCCTGCCTTGACCTGCACATCGATATTGTCAATTTTAAGATTTACTAAGGACATATATAGTATAACCTCCCTGTCTATATTTCAGCATCACAGCGCAGACAACGCGTCGCTTCCTTAATTGCATCAGCACGTGAAAATCCCAGTTCTACTTCCGCAAAACCCTGGATTCTTGTTACGGCATCCAGCTCCGGCATGGAGACCTGCGGTGCCTCCATCGATTCCTCGTCAACAACAAACGGAACATCTATGTGCTCCTCTGCCGGCTCCTCCCAAGGTTCCTCGCCGTTTTTCAAGCGGATGGCCGCATCAATATCGTCGGCCGCCTGATGGCCGGCGGCAATGGCAGCGATTACGGTATCGGGTCCGGTGACTGCATCACCACCAGCATAGAACTGGGCGCGACTGGTCTGGGATTTGCTATCTTCCGCCAAATCGAAGCAATCCCATTTATTAACACTGATACCACTGTCCTGTGGAACAAAGGAGAGATCAGGCATCTGGCCAATGGCCGCGATCACCGAATCAACCCCCAAAATGTATTCCGAACCTTCAATGGGCTCAGGACGCTTCCGGCCGCTACGGTCAAAATCACCCAATCTCATCTTTTCCAGACAGATTGCCTTAACTTTCCCATTCTTTCCCTCGATCTTGGTCGGTGCGACGAGATATTCTATGTGAATACCCTCATGCTCCGCCGCTTCGATTTCTTCGACAGCAGCTGGCATATCCTGGCGTAAACGCCTGTACAGAATAGTCACCTCGGCACCCATGCGCGCCGCACAACGGGCGGCATCAATAGCTGAATTGCCGCCGCCAATAACGGCAACCTTAGCCCCCAGGGTTTTTTCTCCGCTTATCCATGCGGCTTCATTATTGTTGAAGTCCCTGAGAAATTCGACACCCCCATACACACCCTGTAAATCCTCTCCCTGGATTCCCATGGGCTGACTCTTGTGGGCGCCTGGGGCAAGATAAATGTAATCGAAGTCTTTTTCAATTTTTTCAAACGGAATATCCCGCCCGACACGCGTATTGCAAAGAATTTCAACGCCCAACGCACGGACATCGTCAATTTCTCCATCCAGAATATGGCGAGGCAGACGATAGGACGGAATGGCCCAGCGAAGCATGCCGCCCGGCTGAGGAAGTTCCTCGAACACCGTAACCTTGTAACCACGCTGCGCGAGGTCTCTGGCTGCCGTCAGCCCAGCCGGACCGGCGCCGACCACCGCGATCGCTTCCTTACGTGTAACCGGTACGGCTGTAATTTTCGGACGGGACGCGTTATCGGTAATGAATCGTTTGAGGAACTTGATCGCAATGGGTTCATCCATTTGGCCACGGCGACATTTGGTCTGGCACTTGTGGTCACAAACCCGACCGCAAACTGAAGGAAAGGGGTTGGTTTTTAACAGTATTTTATAGGCATCTTCAAGGCGCTCCGCCCGAACCAGTGCAATATAGGACGGAATATCCATTTCGATGGGACAGGTATGCTGGCAGGGCGATTTGAAAAGCGCCGTGCAAACAGCCGCTCGACACTTATGTTCACGGATATGTTCTTCGTATTCCTGCCGGAAGTAACGCAGTGTGCTGAGCACGGGATTCGGAGCAGTCTGACCCAAACCACACAATGCTGAATCCTCGATGACCGCCGCCATTTGTTCCAACATCTCAATATCACCCTCCTTGCCTTTGCCCTGGGTGATGTTGGTCAAAATTTCCAGCATGCGCTTGGTTCCTTCCCGACAGGGGGTACATTTGCCGCAAGATTCGTCCTGACAGAAATCCATGAAGAAACGGGCCATATCGACAGCACAGTTATCTGCGTTCATCACGATGAGTCCACCGGACCCCATGATAGCTCCCAATTCCGCCACTTTTTCATAATCAACGGGTGCGTTGAGGTGCTCAACGGGTATGCAACCACCCGAGGGTCCGCCGAGTTGGGCGGCTTTGAATTTCTTGCCTTTGGGGATACCGCCTCCAATATCGAAAACGATGGTCCCCAGCTTTGTCCCCATGGGAACTTCTACGAGACCAACATTGTTCACATCGCCGGTTAGGGCAAACACCTTCGTCCCTTTGCTTTTTTCAGTGACGATGCTGGAGTACCAAGCGGCACCTCGGGCAATAATCTGCCCGATATTGGCCAGGGTTTCCACATTGTTCAGAACACTCGGCATCTGCCAGAGCCCGGGGACGTCAGGGAAAGGCGGCCGTGTACGAGGCATGCCCCGTTTGCCCTCGATCGAAGTGATCAAGGCCGATTCCTCACCGCAAACAAAGGCACCAGCTCCCTGATAAATCTGAAGGTCAAAATTGAATCCAGTCCCCAAAATATCATCTCCCAACAATCCCGCCTCTTTGGCCTGGGAAATGGCAACATTCAGGCGATGGATGGCCAATGGATATTCGGCACGACAATAAATGTATCCGTTATGAGCCCCAATCGCCTTGGCGGCAATAACCATGCCTTCGAGAACGGCATGGGGATCCGCTTCAAGGACGCTGCGATCCATGAAGGCACCCGGGTCCCCCTCGTCCGCGTTACAGAGTACGTATTTCACATCTCCCGAAGCAGAAGCGGCAAACCTCCATTTCAGTCCTGTGGGGAAACCGGCTCCCCCGCGACCACGCAGGCCTGAATCAAGAATTTCCTCGACAATCTGTTCTGGAGTCATGGAGGTCAAAGCCTTGGCCATGCCGGCGTAACCATCTCGGGCAATGTACTCTTCCAGAACTTCCGGATCGATAAGGCCCCGGTTTCTCAAAACCCGTAATTCCTGCAGGGCAAAGAAAGGGATATCCTGCATGGTCGGAATGACGGCATCGACTGCAGGTTCACGATAAAGAAGCCGATCAAGAACCCGCCCCTTGACCAAGTGTTCTTCCACCAGCTCGGGAATATCTTCCGGTGTAACCGACATGTAAACAACGCCTTCAGGATAGACCACCATGATAGGCCCCATGGCACAAAAACCATTGCAACCCGTCTCGACCAGTTTGATTTCTTCGGAGAGCCCCCTTTTTAGAAGCTCCGCAACCAAGGCCTTTTTTACTTCCGGACTACCGGAAGCAGTACAATCTGTGCCGCCACAGAGCAACAAGTGCGCACGAAACATTTTCATCGGGATTTTATCCTCCTTAATAGATATTGTCAGTCGCCGACCTTGGTCCGCGACACAGTCCTATGGTCTGTTAGTTTATGATCTCAGCCCCTTTGGCCAGGACAAAGGGGAGCTGAATTTCACCATTCAGAACATGTCTTGTAAAGATCTGCCGCATTTTCTGCGCATCGACATATTCATATTTGATCGGCTCCTGCCCGACAACTTCGACCGTAACCAACGGCTCACGGCTACAAAGGCCCATACAACCGGAGGTCGTCACGACTATATCCGACACATTGGCCTCTTCAATGGCCGCAAGCAGGCTGCTCATTACTTCATTCGCGCCAGAAGCAATGCCGCAAGTTCCCATATGTACCGTCACTTTTACCCGGCGGTCACCATCACGCAAAGCTGACTCCGCCTGAATCTTTTCTTTGATTTTTTTTAGATCTTCTATTTTCAGTTTTGCCATGATTCATACCTCGTTAGATTTAGGGATACTGACTAAGTATTTCTTTGATCTTATTTGACTTGACACGACCATGCACATCTTCACCAACGACGATGACAGGCCCCAGACCGCATGCTCCCAAACACCGGACGGTTTCATAGGTGAAACGCCGGTCTGCGGTTGTTTCTTTTTCTTTAAAACCGAATTCTTTGACCAGATATTCATCGATGGCCTTGCCACCACGAACGTAACAGGCCGTGCCGAGGCACACACGGACAGTGTGACGCCCTCGCGGAGTCATGGTAAAAAATGAATAGAACGTTACCACGCCGTAAACACGGCTGAGCGGAAGATTAAGCCCCTTGGCGATTCTTTTCTGGACGCCGATAGGCAAATATTCCAATGCAACTTGAGCCTCTTCAAGTACGGGAATCAGCCCTCCCGGCTTATCCTTGTAACTGCTGATGATGTCATCGAGCCGGGCAATTTGTTCCGGGGTAAACTCACTTAACAGATCACCATCTTCCAATTTCATTGACGCCTCCTTCAGCTTATTTATGTTTTTTACGCTTGCGCGTTTATCTCCCTTAATTCTCCCGCAATGTCCTCTTACATAAATTTAAAACTTCGATGTGATTTATCGGAATATCGCCGATTGCCCGTCTGATTGAATCGGGATCAAAAAGGCATTCCCGGTGCCCGCAACGGAGACGGTAGACAAGAAAATATCTCGGATCCCCTGCGATCAGGATGGCCAAGGCCCAGATAGATCCCCTCCCAGGGTTGGCGGTGAATATGACTGAATTGAAACGCGACCCGAGCCATCGCTCCATACAATGGCCTCGAAGTGATCTCGAACCAGACACCTTGATTCCGGGCGATCTGAACAAGCATGGGAAGGCTAACCTTTTTTGTTGTATAGACGGTCCAGGACCCTGCTGAATTTCAACCGGTTCGTACCCTTTTCGTGATCCCGGCTTTCCATGGTAAGCCAATCAGGCCGTGGGTCTTTGATCACAGTGATGTACATCGCTTTTGCTTCGGTGCGCATTGCATTGTTGAAAATATCCAGAATATATCAAGACAGATCAATCAAAGGTCGTCTTACACACCGCGCCGTCCCTCCCTTTTGGCGAGGCCAGCGTGAGTTCATGGATGTTTGCTGACTGCAAGATGATCTCTCGCACCCTCTCTGCTGATGTCTTCACGCAAATAGGTGCCCAACGACGCAATACAATGATGATCCGAAAGCTCCGGAGCAAGCGTGTTCTCTCCTCAGACCCATTACCGACGACGCTTCCAATGCGTTAAAATGCGTTTCCGGATCAACAAACTTCAGTTGGCTGAGAATGCTCTAATTTAATCGATCAATATGAGGCTGGAGCAGCAGAACTGCCCAGCAAATAAATTGCATTGAGGAGACCCTGTGACACCAATGAAACGTCCTTCTTTCATGCCCGTCACTCCAGTCCGTTCACAATAATCTGAAGATAAAACAATTTTCTCGATTGATTCCGGACAGCAGGGTTATCCATTTCCTCTTTGCGCACCCCAGCACATACGACTCATTTTCTGATGCATTACAATCACGGATAGTGATGACATCGAGTTTTTCATCCATCGATTTTTCAATGAGCGTTGGATACATGTCCAAATCTGCAAAGGGCGAAAAACAGGCATGAAAGTGCAGACCACGGTAAAACACCCTGAGCATGTAATGATCCAAAAAACAAAAAAGGTCATGAATTTCATGACCTTTCAGAATTGAATGGAGTCTACCTCCCCTTTAGCCATATCATAGACCCTTCCCACGATTTCAAAATCGCAAAGATGTATGTCTATGATGGGAATGCTTTCCTTAAGAACCTTTCCCGGCGAGTCTTCAGGCGGGTCGTCACCTTGAACCAAAGGAATGCCCACAAGCCCCTTTAACCTTGCCACAACAGTGACATTTTGATCGACGTGGCGGCTTATCCAAAAATCCCTTTCCTTGTTGTTGGTCATGTCGTTACTGAGCAGATCTTCGACGTATCCTTCAGATAAGAGTGTGTCCATTTCATCATGACCATAAAACACACTCAAGTTTAGATCCACTGCAACGCGATTAAGCTCCACTACCGGAAAGGTCCTTTCCGCATTCGTATGACGCAATTGTCACTCGCACAAGGAGGGATTTTGCAAGAAGCACCCCGTTAGCAAGATTGATTCAATCTTGCAGGTAATGACTCCCTCCTTGCCCGGACAGCCGCATTTGGAGCGTGCTGCCCCAATGGGCGCCTATTACGTCCGAGGCTCTGATTATCGATTCGTCCGACACAGCCCTTGATATACTGTTTTCACATTAACGACCGGCTGTTTCAAATAGAACAAGCTACGTGGAAAGAACAGGAATTTTCAAATCTTCTGCCGGATGGACGGTCTCCGCTGTTGTTTTTACAGCGCACCAGAAAGATCTTATCCTATAAAAACCTACGTCCAACATATTGACGACTCCGTTCAGCCTCAAGCAGATTTCCATTCCCCAAAATTGTTTGGCGACATTGTCGCCAGCATTACCCCGTGCGATTTTATTATCGGCATCCTGTTCTTTTCAATTATTTAAAGATGTACTTTAAAAGGCGTTTTCTTCGTATGTTGTTACCCGATAGACCCGATTCCGGTTACCATAGGCAGATAATCCTGTCAACCGTTTTATGTCAGGGTGACCTTAGCGAATATGAACGAAACATGAATAATCATTACGCAGACATAGAAAAACATGCTGCTCATTCACTTAGCTTTCGGGATCGGTGTTTAAACGATCCTCAATTTGGTCTTCGACAAGCCAACACACTGCGGTGCGGCATTAATGATTGCATCGCAAAAGGCCCTTCAATCGAGATGCTTCTTCCATTTCACGGAATACCACGACATAGATTCGAAAGAAGCCGGATTCAGCAGTCGATCTTCTAACTGCCTTCAAATCAGGCAATCACGAACCCGCTCTTCACAAATCAGGCACCACAAAATTGTTCCGCTGCATTTGATAATTCCTGCGGACTGATGAAAGGATTTTATCCAATACTATTCAATTAGATCGATGGGTGAATGCTGCTTTTTGAACGGTTGAATAACGATAATTCGGAAACCGTGAGGAATAGGTTGGGCTAATCGAACATATTCTCTTGTGGCAGGGCAAGAAACCGTTATGCCTCTCTCGTCATGGGGAAACTCAAAATATCGATGAACCTTCTGATTCCGCATATATTAAAGTTTGTGATTGTCAGACAATAGCCCGAGGTAACGTGGAATGCTAATTTCTGATGTTCACTTTTCGCATCGCATCGGCAATGGTTTCCGGGAAACTAATAAACCCGATCAGATCGGAAAAGGTGGCCTCATCTCGTAACAGATCCAGGGGCAATTCGACACAGAAAGTTTCATGGATCAGAATCTGAAGATTCACTGCCGCCATGGAATCCCAGTTAGAAATCTCCGCCAGTTTTGTTGTCTCGGTCACGATCATCAAATCGTCTGGTTCCAGGAATTCTTCCATCATTACGGTCTTCAGTCTCTCCCATACGTCGCTCATAGCTCTTCCTCTTTAGATGCGAATAAGGTTTGCCCCCCAAGAAAGGCCCCCACCAAAAGCTACAGTCACAACCAGATCTCCCCGGCGAATATTCCCTTGAGCTAAAGCTTCATCCAAAGCAATCAACACAGACGCGCCAGCTGTGTTACCGTATTCGGCCAGGTTCATGAAAAAACGTTCCACTGGCACATCCAAAGAAGCAGCGATTTTATGAATAATATGCACATTGGCCTGATGGCAAATGATACACCGAATATCGGTCATGGAGACATTGGCTTCTTGTAACAGTTGTCTCACCAATTCCGGGATTTTTTCAACAGCAAAGGAAAACACATCGGGGCCCCGCATTCGGAAAAATGCCGCCCGGGGGTTGGTCATTTTCCCAAACGGCAAACGCGTCCCTCCTGCTGGCACACAAATCATATCACTTTTGGAACCATCTGTCTCGAGGCGAGAACAAAGCACTCCACCCTCACGAGCCAAACCGGCTTGAAAAAAGGCTGCACCCGCCCCATCACCAAAAAAGGGAAAAGTCGCGTAATCCTTCGGATTCAGAATACTTGAATAAACCTCCGAGGCCACCATCAGGACGTTTTTACACTGTCCCGACCGGACAAGCCCATCTACCAGAGCGATACCGAAAGTGCTTCCGGAACAGACCGAATTGATGTCGAAGGCGAAAGCCCTCCTCGCTCCCAGTAAATGCTGCAAGCGGGTCGCCGTTGCAGGCTGCAGTCTATCAGGCGAGGAGGTTGCGAGAATAATCCCGTCAACATCCTGGGGTTCGACGCCTCCTTTTTGCAGACACCGTTTTGCCGCCTGCAACGCCAGATCGGATGTGCATTCGTCATCTGCAGCCAAGCGCCGGTAATAGACCCCCGTCTTTTCACCGATCAGGGGGATTGCTTCCCGGGGGAACTGGAGCAGTTCATCATTGGCAAGCCGCTTTTCCGGCAGATAGCTTCCCGTCGAAACCAATCTCGTTATGCGTTCATGCATCTCCGTCTCCAGCGGCGCTCATTACAACGCCATTGATCTGTCTTCGAAACGAATTTTATTCCACTATCGGATTGCCGTCGGCAATTTGCAGCAAAATGATTAAATTGTCAAGGGGCCGTAGGGGGACTGGGACACAGCTTCTCACCGCGTATGCGGATAACGGTCTTAGCAGGGGATTTGGAGACGGGTTTGACCTTAAACAGGGCAAACCGGTTCAAGCCAGTCATGGTCGGTTGCATTCAAATAACTGCATATCCCACCCTCTCTTGCGGGTTGGAATTGGCGACATCCGCCGATGCAGGACAATGATTGAAATGTTGATGTGATCAACGATGTCTCTAGTTTTTTTGAATTGGTCATTATCCTGGATAAAGTGTCGTCTTGAATCTTTTTACTTCCCTCCCAAAAACTCGACTTCAGGAATGGCGTTGACACAAACATTCCCTACTTTTATACTCTCTACGACTTTCCGGGTATTCTGCAGTCCCCGATGAAGAACGATTTCCGTTGATTTAGGTGCGTCGGATGGAACATATGGCAAAGGTTTCACACGAAAACAGAAAGTGCATTGTTCTCGTCCAACCCCGCGGATTCAATTGGTTCCCCGGATTTCGTGATGTGACGGACATTGCCAACCGCATGGCACCCCAAGGAATTCTTTCCATCGCGGCTTATCTCTTACAAATGGGTCACAAAGTTTTCATTTACGATTGCCTTGGCCCGGGTGTACCCGTTGAACTGGACGCACAGGCCAAAACGGTTTTAGATTTCCGGCCGCAAATAGTAGGGTTTTCAGCCACCACCAGTTCCTTTCCCGACGCGGCGGAGTTGGCCCGGAAGGTCAAAGCCCAAACACCGGACGTGATAACCCTTTGCGGTGGCGTGCATGTATCCGCCCTAGGGGAATCTCTTCTGGCCTCATACCCCCAGTTCGATTTTTTCTGTTCCGGTGAAGGAGAAATGACCCTAGCCGAACTCGCCGGCGGCATGAACCCGAGGAGTATTGCCGGCCTGATCCGACGTGAGGACGGCCAGGTAATACTCAACTCCCCCCGTCAACCAATAGCCGACCTCGATACATTGCCGTTCCCGGCATATGGGGACTTAAAGGGTTTCCCCAAAGATTACCATTTACCCCTGTTCAGTTACATCAACACGCCGGGAGCGACGATGATCACCTCCCGTGGTTGTGTATACCAGTGTTCTTACTGCGACCGCTCCGTCTTCAAAAAGGGTTTCCGTTACAATTCAGCCCCGTACGTTTACGAGCATCTGAGGCACCTGAAAACAAACTTCGGTGTCCGACACGTGAACATCTACGACGATCTATTCACCCTGAATCGGAAACGCATCGTTCAACTCTGCGAAAAGCTTGCCCGGCATCCCTTGGGGATGCACTTCAACTGCGCCGTCCGGATTGGCCATGCCGACGATGATCTGCTTCGGATGCTGAAAGACGCCGGCTGTCTCATGGTCTCCCTAGGTATCGAATCGGCGGACCCGCATCTTCTTGAATTGCACAAATCAGGCGTTTCCCTTGAGGAAACCCGGGACACCGTCGCCCGAATTCAGCGGGCGGGTCTCCGGGCCAAGGGGCTGTTCATCATGGGGCTCCCGGGGGAAACGGAAGAATCGATTCGCAAGACGTCGGATTTTATCATTTCCTTGGGACTGGATGACATGAACATGTCGAAGTTCACCCCCTTTCCCGGTGCACCCCTATGGAACACAATTCATAAAGAGGGAACATTCGACGAAGACTGGCGTCTCATGAATTGCCTGAATTTCGTCTTCACTCCCAAGGGTATTGATTCACGGGAGAGACTGGATTATCTATATAACGAATATGTGAAACGATTCTACTCCCATTCCGCCTGGCGTCGCAAATTCCGAAAACGCCTGTGGCAGCACCGACACAGTCTTCTTTATTTTTTGCGACACCTGCCGTCTTTTCTGGCGGCCAAACGCCAGTTCGAAACGGGAAAGAAAGGATCGCCGACGTAGCCAGGAGGTGCCTGTGTCCTTGAAACGTTCATTCATCTTATGTGTTGTTCTCTGTGGGCTGCTGAAAATCGATCCGATTCTCGCTGAAGAAAAACCGCTCTGGGAAATGGGGGTCGGTGTAGCCGCCCTGTACCTGCCCGATTACCGGGGCTCCGACGAGGGGCGCTTCTACGCTCTGCCCTATCCTTATCTCATATATCGCGGTGATATCCTACGGGTGGATCGGGATCGCATCTCCGGTCGAATTTTTGCGACAGACCGATTGCTACTCGACGTCAGTTTTTACGGAAGCCTTCCCGTGGACAGCGACGACAACAATGCCCGACGTGGGATGCCCGATCTGGATCCTACCTTTGAGGTCGGGCCAGCCTTGAACCTTATGCTCCTGAAAGACGATCGGGACCGGTACAAGCTCAGTATGACCCTGCCGGTTCGAGCCGTCTTTTCGACGGACTTTTCCAACCTCCGACGGGAAGGCTGGGTATTTGCACCCCGTCTGAATCTCGAAGTAAAGGATATCATCTCCGACAGCGGTGTCAATTTGGGCCTTTCCGCCGGTCCGCTCTTCGCGGACCGCGATTATCACGACTACTTTTACACCGTCAAACCCCGCTATGCGACACCGTGGCGGTCGGCTTACGCTTCCAGCAGCGGTTACAGTGGCCTGACTGTCACGCTCGGCCTGGACAAAACGCTCAAATCTCTCATTATTCATGCCTTCATCAGCGCAGATTTCATGGAAGGGGCGACGATCAAGGACAGTCCGCTCGTCACCAAAAACCATTCCATTATGGGCGGCGTCACCATTAGCTGGGTGTTTTTCAAATCGGCCAAGATGGTGACGATTAAATAGGAAGACTTCAGCTAACCGCTTAAAAACACCTCATACTGAGAAACATACTGTCTCCGGGACAATTCGAGGAACCCTTGAGACGACCGGGGTAAGTTCCGCACCGATTTCGGCACAGGTGCACCCGGGAAATGTATTTTACCTGGCTTCAGTCGCCCACCCCCCCGTAAAATAGTCTTTCTTTTTTACTAGGAGCCGATTATATTAGCCGGAGAAGAAAACAAGAACCTAAGAGATTAAGAGGATACACACCCCCTTATCCATTAAATGACGCGAAGGAGACAATTGTATGGCAAATGTGATGCCGGAAGGTGAGGCTATACGGAAGGCGGTAAAATGGATTTCAGCAAATCATGAAGAGAAGCCAGACGTTTCTCTTCATAAACTGATCAACGAAGCGGTGGTTAGGTTCGATCTCTCTCCGCTGGACTCGGATTTTCTCCACAGTTTTTTCAAGAAACCCTAGGAGTCTGTTGGACTTTTCCGACGTAGTGTGTGTATAGATGTTCATCTTGAAATCAGGAGTGCCAATCAGCAGAGCCTTGACATCACCATTCACGTCCGTGATATCGTTGATTTTAGGCAAAGTCGTATCTGAAAAACATCATAACCATTTAATATTAATTGACAATGATCATTTTTTATGCGATGTAATTTGCAAGATTTTAACCCTTAACCCCTATTTTTCTTGCAAATTACACAGATGAAAC
>JAAYKM010000141.1 GCA_012522415.1 Deltaproteobacteria bacterium
ATTACGCGACCGCCTTCGGCAACCTCAGCGAGGCGAGTGGTGAACGGTCCATGGCCCTGGGCAGCGAGAGTACGGCCAGTAACTTCGGCACCATAGCCATGGGTCATTACAGTGAAGCCAGCGGTTTCGGCGCCAACGCCTTCGGTTACGACGCGACGGCCGGCGGTGATTACGCGACCGCCTTCGGCAACCTCAGCGAGGCGAGTGGTGAACGGTCCATGGCCCTGGGCAGCCAGAGCACGGCCAGCGAATTCGGCACCATAGCCATGGGTCATTACAGTGAAGCCAGCGGTTTCGGCGCCAACGCCATCGGTTTCCAGGCCGAGGCAAGCGGTGATTACGCGACCGCCTTCGGCAACTACAGCGAGGCGAGCGGCGACCGGTCCATGGCCCTGGGCAGCCAGAGCACGGCCGGCAACTTCGCCACCATGGCCATGGGTCATTACAGTGAGGCGAGCGGTTTCGGCGCCATGGCCTTCGGCTATGACAGCGAGGCGAGCGGCGATTTTGCCAACGCTTTCGGCAACTACAGCGAGGCAAGCGGCACCCGGTCCATGGCCTTCGGCAGTTCCAGCGAGGCGAGCGGAAACCGGGCGGTGGCCTTCGGTCACTACAGCGAAGCCACGGCGAACGACGCGGCGGCTTTCGGCTACAACGCCAGCGCCAGGGCGGCCAACAGCGTGGCGATCGGCGCCAATTCGGTGGCCAACGAGGCGAACACGGTGTCCGTCGGTTCGGTCGGCAACGAACGGCGTATCAGCAACGTCGCGAATGGCATTTATGGAACGGACGCGGTCAATGTCAATCAGTTGAAATCAATGAGGCGTAAACTGGAGAAGTATGCGTCCAGAGGCGTGGTCGCAGCCCTGGCTATGCCGCCGATTTACATGCCGTCCGAGGGCAAGAAAATGGCCTTTGCGGCGGAAGCGGCAACCTGGGAAGGGGAAGGCGCCGTCGGCGCGGCCTTCGTTTACCGGATCAGCAAGCATGTCGGCGTGAACGTGGGCGCCAGCTTGCCCTTCTCCGGCGAGGAGCCCGCATTCCGGGGCGGCGTCGCCATAGAGTGGTAATTCAGAAGCAGGTTTGACTGAAAGGTCCGGGGAATGGTTTTCCCCGGACCTTTCTTTTTTGCGTTGTGGTGGCGGGGTATGCTTCCGCCCTTTCGGGCAAGGCCTGGGGCGAAACGGGACGCGTTTCCCCCCGGTCAATGACGCTTCCAGCGAGGGGGTTGCGCCGCCATGAGCGTGGTTGTCGTTTCGACTTTTCTTATCGTTTCAACTTCTCTTGTCGTTGCAACTTCTCTTGTCATCGCAACTTTTCTTATCGTTGCGACTTCTGTTCTCATTGCAACTTTTGCTGTCGTTCTGACTTCTCCCCTCATTGCGACTTCTGTTGTCATTGCAATTTTTTGTTGCCATTTCGACTTTTTTTCTCATCTCGATTTTTTTTGTCATTTCGACCGCAGGGAGAAATCTTTAAGCCAAGGCATTCCATCTATTAAGATTTGAGGGGACTGCGCCGCCATGCCAGCCTGGGCCACCAGGCGACCTTGTTTTGTCAACATACGGAAATGATTAGATTCTTCACTTCGTTCAGAATGACCGCGAGTCCTCGTTCAGCATGACCGTGGAACGCCATTCAGCGTGACCGCAAATCTTCGTCCAGGATGACCATGAATCTTTGTTCGGAATGACCGGCGGGATTCTACAGACCTTTGAACAGCAGCAGCCAGTCCTTGTTGAACTCCCGGGCTTTGGGCTCCGTAATCACGGGACTCCAGGGAGAGGGCACGCCGAGCAGGGCCATGAAACGACCGTTGATGGAGCCGTCCGGATAGATGATTTCCCGTAAAATCCAGCGGCGCTGCCGGACATCGTAATCGAAGACGAACCGATTGCGGATGACGCCGATCTGGGGCGTCCTGATCACGAAACAGGCGGCGTTGTTGACGTTCTTGATGGCCTCCTCGAGGCTGGACCACCCCTCCGGCGTTCCTTTGACGAAGCTCACGTTGCCGCAGGGTTTGTTGTCCGCCAGTTGCGTGTCCACGTCCACATGGGCGACGTAGGGGTAAAGGATGGAAGGGCTGGTCCTGATATCGTAGGCAAACTTGTCCATCTGAAAATGAACGACGGAAAAGGCCACCTGTTTGGGGTTCTCGGGAAAGGCCACCTTGACCAGCAATTTGGGATGCCTCTTGAAGAAGAGGTTGATTTTACCCGCGATCGGTTCGAAAGACCGGACGACGGCGTCTTCGGAAGCCCGGTCGCCGGTCTGGCCGGGGCAGATCGCCGGGAACGCGAGGCCCAGACACAGCAGAAAAGCGACGATTCGAGGCAACAGGCCGTGTCCGCCCATGGTTTTTTTCCGTCCCGCCGATAACGCCTTGACCATGTATGCCGAGACTCCTTTCAGATGAGCCGACTATAGAAACGCCGTTCCTCTCTGTCAAGAGAAAAGACGGGATGAGCATGACGGAATGCCCGGTGCGGCATAAAAGCGGATTTCGCCTTCCCCCCATGCCCTCTTCCCGTTCTTCCGTAACCACCCCGCGCGGCTGTCCTGAACCGGACAGGCCGCCGGTTGGGCCCGCGGGTTGAATCCGGTGTTGCGAAATAAGGTCAACCGTGTAAAATGAAGGGCAGTTCAATGCAGGAGGCGAGGCATGGCACGTTTTATCCAGGTGGTCACGACGACGGACAGCCGGGAACTGGCGGAGCGGATCGCCCGCTCGCTGGTGGGCGATCGTCTGGCGGCCTGCGTCCAGATCGACGGCCCCATGACGAGCATTTATCACTGGCGGGGTAAAATGGAGGAGGCGGAGGAATGGCGCCTGACCGCCAAGAGCCGGGCCGTTTTCTTCGACGACATCGCGGCGGCCATCCGGCGCGTCCATTCCTATGAGGTCCCCGAAATCATCGCCACCGAGATCGTTGGCGGGGACGAAACCTATCTCCGCTGGCTGGAGGAAGAGACCCGCCCGGGGGTGCGGAAGTAAATGTTCCTGGTCGGGGATATCGGCGGGACGAAAACCCGCCTGGCGATTTTTCCGTCCGCCATGGACAAACCGGCGCCTCTCAAGGAGGCGGTTTTCGCCAGCTCACATTATGCGGGACTGGAGGAGGTGGTCCGGGCCTTTCTGACCCCTGCCGCCGACGTGGTGGAGGCCGCCGTCTTCGGGGTGGCGGGACCCGTCGTCGACGGTCGTGTGAAACTGACGAACCTGCCCTGGGTGCTCGATGAGAACCACCTGAAAGAGACACTGGCCCTGAATGAGGTTTACCTGCTCAACGACATCCTGGCGACGGCGTCGGCCATTCCGGACTTGCCCCGGGAGGCCCTGCTCACCCTTCAGCGGGGGCAGGGGGATAATAACGGGAATGTGGCGGTCATCGCCCCGGGGACGGGCCTGGGCGAAGCCTTCATGACCCATCGGGACGGCCGATGGCGGGCCCACGCCACCGAGGGGGGGCACGCGGATTTCGCCCCCCGCGATGACGGTGAGCTGGCGCTCTGGCGCCGTTACAGGAAAGAAGGGGGGCGGGTATCCGTTGAGAGGCTTTGCGCCGGGCCGGGTATCGCCCGGATATACGGGTATCTGCTGGAGGCGGATCGGGGTGGGATGGATCCGGGGGATTCACAAGGATCCGACGATGCCCGGGACCCCGTGCCGGGCATCGTCGCTGCGGCCCTGCGCGAGACCGACCCGTGTCCGCTCTGCGTGAAGACCATGCGTCTGTACGTGACGCTCCTCGGGGCGGAGGCGGGGAATCTGGCCCTGAAGGTCATGGCGACGGGCGGCGTGTATCTGGGCGGGGGGATTCCCCCGCGCATCGCGCCCTTTCTGCAGGAGGAGCCGTTCCTCCGGGCCTTTCGGGACAAGGGGCGCATGTCCGGTCTCATGGAACGGATGCCCGTCCATGTGATTCTGGAGCCGCGGGCGGCGCTCCTGGGGGCGGCCTCCTGGTTTTTGAGGGAAAAGGGCGCTCCGACTTGATTCCACCCGGCGCGTAATACAGGTGCGGGGTCATGGATAAAACAAAGGCCCCAGATAACCAGAGGATGGATATGGGCATGAAAATCATTTTCGCCACCGACGTTCACGGATACTTCGAGAGGGTAAGAATCCTTCTGGATCAGACTGCGGCGGATGTATTCATCATTGCCGGCGACCTGATCGACATCCCCTTTTACACGATGAACACCGCCATGAACTACCACGAGTTGCAGACCTTTTTCCACAGTCTCCGGCGAAGAACGGGGCGGGAGGACCTGTATATCGAGGATTTCGTCGACAGCCTTCTGGATGCGGCGGAAACGACGGATGAAGTTCGGGAGAAGGGGGAAAAGTATCAGGAATACACCGACCGGGCGCGACGAGTCATGCGGCAGAAGTACCGGGTTCTGGCGAACATGATGGCCTTCAAACCGGAGGCGAAGGTGTACTGCCTGCCGGGTAATTACGACATGAACCTCAAATTCACGGCGCTGCACAAGCGGGATCTCCACCTGCACGCTTACGATGTCGGGGGGCTGCAACTCGCCGGTTACGGCGGCGCGGACCTCTGGACACCGGGGGTGCCGGAAAAGTACGTCATCCACCACAACGCCGGGATCGGTGTCGATGTCGAAAAAAATGAAATGTACCAGTTCTTCAAGACCACCGGCCCGGACATCATCGCGGTTCACCAGCCCGCCCACGGTATCCGGGACCGGGTCACGACCTACGGAACCTCCGGATCGCCATCGCTCCGGGTATATTGCGACACCCATGACGTCCTGCTCTGCCTGTTCGGCCACGTCCATAACGAGTGGGGCGTCCAGGAATCCCAGGGAACCGTTTACATGAACCCCTCCATCTTCGGCGAGGTGACGGAACTTTCCGGCCGGGTCGCCGAGGGGGGCTTTTTTTATGAAATCGAACTGGAGGAACGTCAGGTTCAGCGTATCGTTTACCGCAAACTGGTGGAAGAACATATCTACGATATTGCGGAATATGTCCGTGAAAACGGCCGCCTCGTGGAGCGGATCATCGACGGGGAGCGTTACGAAGCGCACCGGCGGGGGGAGAACTACGACGCCCGGGTGGAGAAATACTCCCACATTCCGGAGTTCGAATTGTACAACGAGATCAAGCATTTTTACCGTTCCTTCCAGACCTCTGAAACGGACGACCGCCTGGAACTGCTGGAGGAGGTCGCCCTCCGCTTCGATGAAAAGATCCATCAGGATATCGCCATGGACGTCATGGGATCCGTCAACATGGGCCTGTCCCAGCCCGGATCGGATATCGATTTCGTCCTTTACGTGCGTTGCATCAACGAATGCGACAAGGAATTTCAACACTGCGACCGCTACCAGGAGGCCATGCGCTCCGTTCAGGAGATCATCGGCGGAGAATACGACTTCCAGATCATGGACTGCATCAACCTGAACATCGTGGAACAGGCCATCCGCGAGAAGGACTACGAATCCGAAATCCTCCAGCGCTTCGTCGCCTACCGGGCCATCTGCCGTCCGATCAATTACCGGGCCCTCGCCCCCATCGAGGATATGCTGAACCGGGACATGGAATTCCGCCGGGAATTGGAAGGAAGCATCCGGTCGTTTCTCCAGATCTTCATCAACACCTCCCAGCACACCCGTTCCTTCGACAAATACGAGAAGCGGCTGAGACAATTGGGAATCAAGCTCCCCGACCCGATCCGCGACAAGGTGCAGACCTACCTGCGGATCAAGGACGGGGAGTGGATGAGGGAACCGATCTGACCTTGACGACGATCGGCGTCCTGAATGCCGGGGCGGCCGCGGGATGAAGGGAAGGCCGGATGGATGGGCCGGTCCTCCTGTAAAGGCCGTCGCGGGTTTTTACGTGTTCGCGCCTCCTCCCTCCAAGGGGGGCGCTGAAAGTCTGTAAAGAAAGGTGCACCATGCTTTCCCGACGGGAACTGCTCAAAACCGCGTGGGGATATACCCCCTGTCTGGCGGGGCTTTCGCTTCTGCTTTCTCCTTCCCTGGCCCGGGCGAAGCCGAATTTACGCGATCGCTTCCGGGGTCCGCCCCGGACGGAGGATTATACGGGGGAACTCATCCGCACGGCCCCACGGGCCCGCTTCTGGACGGCGCCGTCACCCGAAGGCGGTGATTGCTCACTCTGCCATCCCCCGGGAATACGGGGGAAAACCCACCGGCACCGCTCCCGTATCGTCAAATGCCTCCTCTGCGCCCAGGGTTGCGTGATCCGCGAGGGAGAACGGGGAAAATGCCGGACCCGGATCAACATCGACGGGGAACTGCGGAGTCTGGTCTATGGCCGCCCCCTTGCCGTTCATGTCGATCCCATCGAAAAGAAGCCCTTCTATCACTTTCTCCCCGGGGCGGACGCCTTTTCCCTCGGCACGGCGGGCTGTCCCCTCCACTGCAAATTCTGCCAGAACTGGGAACTTTCCCAGATCAGGCCGGAGGATCAGCCTGCCGTCCGCGTACCCCCGGACAAACTGGTCCGTGCCGCCGGGGAGCGCCGCTCGCCGGTTATCGCGTTTACCTACAACGAGCCGACGGTGTTTACGGAATATCTCCTCGATATCGCACGCCTGGCCAAAAAGGAGGGACGCCGTTCCGTTCTGGTCAGTTGCGGGTTCATGAATGAGGCCCCCCTGGCGGAGATGTGCGCAAGCCTCGATGCAATCAAGATCGACCTGAAGGGCATCAGCCCGGATTTCTACCGTCGGGTATGCGGCGCGGAGCTGACCCCCGTTCTGCGGAGCATCAGGCAGATAGCCGGAAGCGGGACACATCTGGAGATCGTCAACCTCGTCGTGCCGACCCTCAACGATTCGGACGCCATGATGAAGAACCTCTGCGACTGGGTGGCCGGGGAACTGGGCCCGGATGTGCCGGTGCATTTCAGCCGCTTCCATCCGGACTACCGGATGTTGAACCTGCCCCCGACGCCGGTGAAAACGCTGGAACGGGCACGGGAGATCGCCATGGCGCGGGGGATTCGTTACGCCTATATCGGCAACGTACCCGATCATCCGGGAAACCATACCTATTGTCCCCGGTGTCGAAAGGTGATAATCAGGAGGAGTAGTTTCTTTATTAACGAGGTACGGATAAAAAACGGCCGGTGCGCTTTCTGCGGCGAGAAGATAGCCGGGGTATGGTCTTAGGGGAGGATGAGGCGACCCATGATCAGAAAATGGATGGGAGCGTTGATCTTCGGGGTTTTTTTATTAGGGGGTGTGATGATGGAGGCATGCGGAGAATCTTCCGGATCGGTCAGGTCTCCCGCTGTGGCGGGTCAGTTTTATTCCGATTCAGCCCCGGTTTTGAGACTGGGGATTGAAAATTACATGGGGGCCGCCTTGCCGGCGAGCGTCAAAAAGCCGATCGCTCTGATTCTGCCCCACGCGGGCTATATTTATTCCGGCCAGGTGGCCGCCGACGGGTACAACCAGGCCAGAACCGAGCCCGTCGATGTGGTGATCCTCCTGGGAACAAACCACGCGTCGGCGGGGTTCCGGAAAATCGCGCTCTACCCGGGCCGGGGATTCCGAACCCCCCTGGGTATCGCGGAAATCGATCAGGACGTGACCGGCGAACTGCTCAGGGAAAATCAGGATTGCGTGTCCGACGAAGGGGTTCACGGGGCGGAGCACTCCATCGAAGTGCAGGTGCCCTTTGTCCAGGTGGTTTTCCCCAAGGCGAAGATTGTCCCGGTTCTGATCGGAACCCCTGACCCGCAGATGTGCGAGAGGCTGGGGCAGTCCCTGGGCAAAATCCTGAAAAATCGGAGAGCCCTGATTGTGGCGAGTTCGGATCTTTCGCATTATCCCTCGGCCGAGGAAGCCGAGGCCTCCGATCTGGCCGTGCTGGATGCCATCGTCACCCTCGACCCGCGCAACCTGCTGGATACGATCCGCACCCGGATGAGCCGGCGGATACCGAACCTCCACCCCTGCGCCTGCGGCGAAGGGCCGATCATGGCGGCCATGGCCGCCGCGAAAGCGCTGGGAGCCGAAGGGGGACGTGTCATCAGCTACGCCCACTCGGGGGATGCCATCATCGGAGATCCGAATCGGGTTGTCGGTTACGGCGCCGTAGCCCTGACAGGCGAGCCGGAGCGCCGCGATTCCCGGTTTCTGGAACAGCCTGCGCCGGCGACTTCGGAGACGCGCCTAACCCCGGAGGAGAAAAAAGCGTTCCTGGCCTTTGCCCGGCAGTCGATCACCTGGCACCTGACCTCGGAGACCCTGCCCCTGGCGCGCGGCTTCGGGCCGCTTCTGCGGCAGCACCGGGGGGTGTTCGTGACCCTCAAGAAACGGAATCAACTCAGAGGCTGCATCGGACGGCTGGTGCCCGACATCCCCCTGGGGAAACTGGTCGGCACGATGGCTCTCCAGTCGGCCCTCCGTGATCCGCGTTTCTCTCCCGTCAAGGCATCCGAACTGCAGGATCTGGAGGTCGAAATTTCCATTCTCACACCCATGAAACCCGTTTCGGGTTATCAGGATATCGTTGTCGGGCGCGACGGGGTCGTGCTCGAAAAAAACGGCCGTTCCGCTGTCTTTCTCCCCCAGGTCGCGCCTGAACAGGGCTGGGATCGGGACACCATGCTCGACCACCTCGCCATGAAAGCGGGCCTGCCGCAAAACGCCTGGCGTCGGGATGCACGATTTTCCACCTTCCAGGCCATCGTCTTTCACGAAGGAGAATTCGAATAGGACACGCGACAGGGGATGCCGAAACCTTGCCATCCCAGGAAAATCATTGTCACCAAGGAGCACAAATGGCCGCGCCTCGATCCCGGACACTATTTCACTTCACCAAGAACCTCAACGTCCTGAAAAACATCATCAGGCGCGGTTTTTTCCCGAAATACAGCCTCGAGGACATTGCCTGGTTCGTCGCACGGGAAATCGACGCCGTGGCCTACCCTGTCGTCAGTTTTTGCGACATCCCCCTCAGCCGTATAACGGACCACGTCAGCTTTTACGGCCAGTATGGAATCGGCATGAGGCGAATGTGGGGCATCACGAACGGCTTCAATCCCATCGTGTATGTGTCGGAAACGAGCGACCTGGCGACGCTGATGAGACAAATATCGCAATCGTGCATCGCCGCCCATAAGGCGGATAAAAAGGAAACCCACCTCGATAACTACCGGCGTCTCGTGGGTTTCTGCAAACCCCTCGAAGGAAAAATGCTCGTAGGGGGTCAATTGGTTTCAAAAATCTTCTATCAGGAATCGGAGTGGCGCCATCTTGCCACGCACGAGGCGATTCCGAATTATCTGTCGAAAGGAGAGTACCACAATCCCCAAATCCTGGGCCCGGCCAACGAATCGGCGGCGAAGCACTGCCCTTTGAAGTTTACACCGCAGAACGTCAAATACATCTTTGTACGGACCGAAGATGACATCCCCGAACTGGTCAGCTTTATCCACGATGAACTCGCTCATTTTCCCCAGCGGGACCTTCAGACCCTTATCGCCAAAATCGTCACACAGGATCTCATTGCCAACGATATCTGACCGGGCCCGCGCCCGATCCGAAACTCTTGAACCCAAACGGACGATCCCGGAAATGGATGCCCCGCCGGACCGGATCGGATCTCCATACCTCCAGGATAGGCCCTGCCATCGTTGCGCCGTCCTCCTCGTGCACCCCGCCCATCCCATCGGTTAATTTCCATTGACATTCCTCCAAGCCCGTCCTAGGCTCACAGCGCCTCCGCGGAGACCATGGCGGTGAAGCGTGTCGGAACGGGAGGTTCCCAGGGCCTTGCAGCGGTGCAATGCGGCGGCGAAAATTCAGGAAACACAGGGGGGAAACATGGAAAACACCTCCACGTTTTGCTTTGAGGGCCGCATCATCATGATTGGCTGCGGCAGCATCGGCCAGGCCATGCTGCCGGTTATAGGCCGGCATCTTGAGGGCATTCACAGCCGGATGGTGGTTCTATCAGCCGATGAAGCCGGCCGGGGGATTGCGGAGCGCTGCGGCACGAAGTTCATCCACTGCAACCTGACGCCGGGCAACTACCGTACGATATTGCAGCGTTACGTTCGCAACGGCGACCTCGTGCTGAATCTGTCCATAGACGTCTCCAGTATCGACTTGATTCGATTCTGCGCGGAGCGGGGCGCCCTGTACGTGGACACCTCGATCGAGCCGTGGCCGGGTGTATTCGACAACCCCATGCTGGAGCTCCATCAACGCACAAACCACGCCATCCGTGAAGAAATCGTCGATCTGGCGGGGGAACTGGGTCCCGATTCCCCAACCGCCGTGGTCGATCACGGGGCAAACCCGGGCCTCGTGTCCCATTTCGTCAAGCGCGCCCTCATCGATCTTGACCGCATCGTCCGCAACGGGAACGCGAAACCGTCGAGCCGCGAAGAATGGGCCCACCTCGCGCGTGACCTCGGAATATCCACCATTCAGATATCCGAGCGCGACACACAGGCCAGCCGACAGCCGAAACGCCACGGCGAATTCATCAACACCTGGTCCATAGACGGCTTCGTGGACGAATTAATGCAACCGGCGGAACTCTCCCTCGGCACCTGTGAAAGAAGGCGGCCACGGGGGGCACGTGAACACCGTCCAGGCTCCCGGACCCTGTACCTGGGACGCCCTGGGGCGAGCACCTTTGCGCGTAGCTGGGCGCCGTCGATCGGCGGCTTTCAGGGCATGCTCGTCAGCCATGACGAGGTCTTCTCGATTGCGGACTACCTTTCGATTCGCGACGGCGATACATTCCTGTATCGACCGAGCGTGATGTTCGTGTACCACCCCTGTGACGACGCGATGCTGTCCGCGCTGGAACTGGAAGGAAGGGGATGGATCATGCAGCCTTCCTGCCGGCGCCTTGGAACGGATATTGTGGAGGGCATGGATGAACTCGGCGTTCTGCTGGCCGGTCACGAAAGAAACGCCTACTGGTATGGTTCGCAGCTCACGATCCAGGAAACACGTCAAAACGTGGCCTATGCGAACGCGACCACCGTGCAGGTCGTGGCGGGGGCTATCGCCGCCGTGTTATGGGCCATACGCCATCCGAGGCGGGGTGTGGTCGAACCGGAGGAGCTGGACTTCGAGGATTGCCTCGCGAAGGCGGAACCCTACCTGGGCCGCCTGGTGGGTGAGTTCACGGAGTGGACCCCCCTGGATGGCCGCGGCAAGTACTTCCCGGAAAAGCTGGACGTCGAAACCCCCTGGCAACTTCAAAATGTCCGCAGCAGACAGTGGTACGGTGAATAAGGATCAGGGAAGGATCGGGCGGGGCGTCACGCGGAGCCGTCCTGTACCTCCAGGACCGGTTCCCGGACAAACGGTGTTTTACGGCCCGGGAGGGCGTGATATTTGATCGCCGGGTAGCCTAAGGCGATGACACTGTAAACCGTTTCTTCCTTTGGCATGTCGAGGAGCCGCTTGATACGGGCGTCTCTTTTTACGGCTTCAACGGCAAAGCCGATGAGACAGGTACCGAGACCCAGAGCGTGGGCCCCCAGGAGGATATTCTGGGTGGCCAGGAGGGCGTCCTCCGCCGGACAAGAGGCGCCGGGACAGCAGCTTACGATGATCGCCGCCGGGGCGCCGTGGAACAGGCGGTCCCGAGCGCTCAGCCGCCATTCCGCGAGAACGTCGGCGACACGGTCATGATAATGCCGGTGATATACATCGAGTTCCGTTTTTCCGCACCACTTCAGGGCATGACGCAACCAGGTCATTTCGGAAATACGATTGAGGCGCCGGTAGAAGTCGGCGATCCGTTCCCCAAAGACGACCACGTCCCTACGGGAGGAAACGAGGGTGAAACGCCAGCGCTTGCTGTTCGTACCGGAGGGCGCGGTTACGCCGATCCTGACCAAATCCCGGAGTATCTCCCGGGCTACGGGCTGGTCCGTATAGCGGCGGCAGGAACGACGGGAGGCCATGAGACGGGCGAGTTCCGCCACATCGTATTTTCCCCAGGGGAGCCAGTCCGCCTTCCCCTGAAAGGTTTCAAAGACGTGGGGGGTCGGCTCAAGACTGGTGACCGTGATGGCCCCGACGGGACAGACGGCCGCGCACTGGCCGCAGGAGAGGGAACGCTTCCCCGTGACCACCGCTTTTCCATCCACCATGGACAGGGTGTCGGACGGGCAGATTTCCACACAGAGACCGCAGCCGTTGCATCGGTCCGGGTCAACGGATGTAAAAATCCGACAGCTCATCGACCATGCTCTCCAGGTAGGTGAACAGATCCTCGGGCCGTTCCGCCATGAAATCGGGATGGGCCGCCATGAGACGTTCCGGGGAATGCCAGCCCCAGGTTACGCCCACGGCACGGACACCCGCCTGGCGGGCTTCCCGGATATCCCCCGCCGTGTCACCGATATAACAGATCCGGTTCTGGGCGACACCGAAGAGGTACATGGCGAGGTTGATTTTTTCCCCCTTGCCGTAGGCCGTGTCGGATCCGAGGATTTCCTCGAAATAGCCATCGATTTGATAAGCGTCCAAAGCCCTCCGGATGATATCGCTGGTATTGGACGAGATGATCGCCAGAACATGATCCCGGTACAGAGACTCCAGGACGGGGAAAAGAAACCGGTGGGGTTCCAGGTCCTCGTAATGAATCTCATCTTGAATATCCCTTGACGCCGCCACAAATTCCTGCAGGTCCACCCCCCTTTTCACGATTCCCTCATAGAAGTTGTCCTCGAACAGGTCAAGGAAATCCTCCCGGCTCTGAACGATGGGGTGCCCGATTTTTTCCAGGCAGGATTTGACGGTCCGCTCATAAACGGAAAGGGAGTCGACGATGACGCCGTCGAAGTCGAACAATAGAAGTTTTGACATGTGCTTGTTATCCTTTGCGATCGATATGCGGTTATTTCAACCGGTCTCTCCGTCCTTCACGTCGAAGGGACGGCTCTGGTTTACCCCTGTTGCGGGAATGCGGGATCCCCCAGGCTTGGTCACACACGACGGGCTTATTCCGTCTCGGTTGCCCGGTCAAGTGAAATCGTACGGCGGCCGGACAACCCCTGTTTCCGTAATGATGCCCGTAATGTACTTCCCAGGCGTCACGTCGAAGGCGGGATTGAAGACCCGGACGCCCTCCGGGGAAACCCGACATCCCCCCCAGGAGGTCACCTCTTCCGGGTCCCGCTCCTCGATGGGAATGGCGGCGCCGTCCGGCGTGGCCGAATCCACGGTCGATGACGGGGCGGCAATGTAAAAAGGAATCCCGTGCTCCTTCGCCAAAACCGCAAGGGTATAGGTACCGATCTTGTTGGCCGAGTCGCCGTTTCTGGCGATGCGGTCGGCGCCGGTGATGATTTTGGCGATTTTCCCCCGGGACATGAGAAACCCCGCCATGCTGTCCGTAATCAACGTAGCGGGAATACCCTCTTTCATCAGTTCCCAGGCCGTCAAACGCGCCCCCTGAAGAACCGGGCGGGTTTCATCCACAAAAACATGTACGTTCTTACCCTGCCCCACGGCCGCTCGTATTACCCCGAGAGCCGTCCCGTAGCCCCCTGTGGCGAGCGCTCCGGCGTTACAGTGGGTCAGGATCGCGTTCCCGTCCTGGATCAGTTCCGCCCCAAACGCGCCGATTTTCCGGTTGCAGATAATATCCCCTTCCAGGATCGCCTTTGCTTCAGCGACCAGGGCTCCCCTGAGGCGGGGGGCGTCGAAAGGGGCTGCGGACTGGAGGGTACGGGCAAAGCAGGCCTCCATACGCTCGACGGCCCAGAAGAGGTTGCGGGCCGTGGGGCGGCTGGTCCGAAATTCCCGGCACAGGACATCAAAAGTTTCCCGGAATGCGGACGGGGACGTATCCGGCGCCTGCAACATGCCCAGGGCAATCCCCATGGCGGCGGCGATGCCGATGGCCGGGGCGCCCCGGATGGTGAGATCGTTGATCGCCTCTATCACCTCCCGATAATCTTTGCAGGAGAGGTGGACTTCCTCGCGGGGCAAACGTTTCTGGTCGATCATGACGACCGTATCGTCCCGCCAGTCAATCGTGCGAATCATCACGGTCCCAGCCTCTTCTGCAGGAGATCATTGACCAACTGCGGGTTCGCTTTTCCCTGGGTGGCTTTCATGACCTGCCCGACGAAATACCCGAAGAGCTTGTCCTTACCGCCGCGATACTGGGCAAGCTGGTTCGGGTTGGCGGCGATGACCTCGTCAACCACCCGGGCCAGGGCATCCTCGTCGGTAATCTGGACCAGGCCCTTTTCCTCGATGATCGTCCGGGGTGACTTTCCCGTCTTGTACATTTCCTCGATGAGGTCCTTGGCCATTTTACCGCTGATCGCGCCCTCCTCGATCAGGCATATCATATCACCCAGGGACGCGGCAGAGACGGGACAGGCCTGGATATCCGCCCTGTCTTCATTGAGAAGGCGCAGGAGATCCCCCTTGACCCAGTTGGCGGCGGGCCTGGGTTTGCCGCAGGCCCTCACCACCTCTTCGTAATATGCGGCCAGAGGTCTGGTCATCGTGAGCACACCGGCATCGTAGGCCGTGATTCCATACTCACGGACAAAACGCTCCCTCTTTTCCAGGGGCAGCTCGGGAAGCGTCGCCGCCACTTCCTGAATCCAGGCCTCGTCCACATGCAGGGCGACCAGATCCGGATCCGGGAAATACCGGTAGTCATGGGCCTCTTCCTTGCTGCGCATGGAAAGGGTGACGCCCCGTGCATCGTCCCACAGACGTGTTTCCTGAACAACCTCACCGCCGCTTTCCAGAATGTACGCCTGGCGCTTGATCTCATACTCCAGGGCCCGTTGAACATGACGGAAGGAGTTCAGGTTCTTCAGTTCCGCCCGGGTGCCGAAGGCTTCCCGCCCCTTCGGGCGCAGGGAAATGTTGGCATCGCATCGGAAGCTCCCCTCCTCCATGTTGCCGTCGCAGATTTCCAGATAGACGAGCGTTTCATGAAGACGACGCAGATACAGCGCCGCCTCCTCCGGACTCCGGATATCCGGCTCCCCGACGATTTCGATGAGAGGGACCCCCGCCCGGTTGAGATCGACGTAGCTTGAAGGCATGTGTTCGTCGTGAACGAGTTTCCCCGCGTCTTCCTCGATATGAATCCGGATCAGGCCGATGCGTTTTTCCCCCGCATCTGTTTCAATATCCACATAACCCTTTTCGGCCAGCGGCAGGGCGTACTGAGAAATCTGGTATCCCTTGGGCAGGTCGGGGTAGAAGTAGTTTTTCCTGGCAAAATTGCTCATCAAATTGATCCGGCACCGGGTCGCCAGGGCCATCTTCACGGCGAATTCCACAACGGTTCTGTTCAGGACGGGGAGTACGCCGGGCATCCCCAGGCACACAGGACAGGTCCGGGTGTTCGGCGCCGCCCCAAATTCGGCGGAGCAGCCGCAAAAAATCTTTGATTTGGTCATCAGCTGGGCGTGAACTTCCAGCCCGATCACCGGTTCGTATTCCGTCACAGGGAAGGCCTCCTTCTCTCGATTGCGGCAAGCCGTTCATAGGCGTGGGCGATCTGCATGAGTTTACCCTCGTCGAAAGGCCCCGCCAGGAACTGGACCCCGATGGGAAGCCCTCCGGAACTGAACCCGCAGGGCACGGAAATACCGGGGATACCGGCAAGGTTGGCGGAGATGGTATAAATATCGGACAAGTACATCTGCAGAGGATCGTTTATTTTTTCCCCGAGCAGGAAAGCCGGGGTCGGCGAAGTCGGCGTCAAGATGACATCGCACCGCCTGAAAGCCTTTGCGAAATCTTCCTTAATCCGGGCGCGCACCTGGGAGGCCTTCTTGTAGTAGGCGTCGTAATAACCGGAGGACAGGGCGTAGGTTCCCAGCATGATCCGGCGTTTGACTTCCGCTCCAAAGCCTTCGGAACGGGACTTTTCGTACACCTCCAAAAGGTCCCGGGCGTTCTCCGCCCTGTATCCGTATCTGATTCCGTCGTAGCGGGCCAGGTTGGAGCCGGCCTCGGCGGTGGAGACGATGCAGTACACGGCCACGCAGTAGTCCGTATGGGGCAGCGTCACCTCCACACACCGGGCCCCCGCGTCTTCAATGACCCCGATCGCCCTCTTCACCGCCTCAAGAACATCCGGGTCAAGGCCTTCCGCAAAATATTCTTTGGGAATGCCAACGTTCCAGCCGGATATGTCCCTGTCGAGAAAAGTTTTATAATCCGGAACGTCGATTTTCGCCGAGGTCGAATCTTTCGGGTCATGTGCACAGATGGCGTTCATCATGATGGCACAATCCTCCACATCCTTTGTGAGGGGCCCGATCTGATCCAGAGACGAGGCGAAGGCGATAAGACCGAAGCGGGACACCCGCCCGTACGTTGGTTTCATGCCGACAACCCCGCACAACGCGGCGGGCTGGCGGATCGAGCCGCCCGTGTCGCTCCCCAGGGATGCGATGCACTCATCGGCCGCCACCGCGGCGGCGGCCCCTCCGCTGGATCCCCCGGGGGTACGCCCCAAATCCCACGGATTACGGGTAACGCCGAACCAGGAAGTTTCCGTCGAAGACCCCATGGCGAATTCATCCATATTGGCCTTGCCGACAAAGACGGCCCCGGCCCGTTTCAGGGCCTCCACTGCGGTGGCGTCGTAGGGCGGAACGAAATCCCGCAGCATACGGGAGCCGGAGGTTGTCCTGAACCCGGCCGTGCAGAGCACATCCTTCAGGGCAACGGGGATACCGCAGAGGTCCTCGTTATCGCCGGCTTCGATGCGCCGGTCCGCCTCTGCAGCGCTCCGGAGGGCCTCGTCCCTCATCAGGGCGATGTAGGCGTGAACCCTGTCTTCCACGGCATCGATTCGCCTGAAGACGGATTCGGTCACGGCAACGGCGTTCACCTCACCCGTCCGGAGCTTATCCCGTAACGCGTGAATGGTCAATTGATGCAATTCCATTTGATCCTCTATTTATTCTATAATTTTGGGCACTTGAAAGCTTCCGCCATGCGTTTCGGGCGCATTGGCCAGGGAGGCTTCGTTTGTCAGGGAGGGGGTCACGACGTCTTCACGGAAGGCGTTCGTCATGTCCATGGCGTGGTTCATGGGTTCGACACCGATTGTATCCACCTGGTTCAACTTGTCGATGTACGACAGGATATCGTTCAGATCCGACGTGAAGGCTTCCACCTCCCGGGGGCTGAATTTCAGGTGCGCCAACTGGGCGATGTACTCGATTTCCTTTTTATTGATTGTCAATTCGTATTCCTTTCACCGTGTCTCGTCCCGGCCACAGCCGCCGGCTCCAATCGTCATAAACCCGGCCAGAACGGTCTGATTTGCGCCATAACCCGATCGAGTTCCGCGTGCCCTCCCCGGCTCGATGAATCGATCCGTTCAAGGGCCTCCTCCGTTACGCGGGTTTCATCCCGCAATTCCCGCAGCACCGCCTGAACCGACGCGGCCAGCGCCGCAAGGTTATATCCGCCCTCCAGAACCAGAACGATTCTTCCCCCACAACAGCTATCGGCTTCCGTCATCAGGATGCGGGTCAAGGCGGCGTATCCCGAACTGGTCATCCGCATAGACCCCAGGGGGTCGTCTTCGTGGGCGTCGAACCCCGCCGATACGAGAATCAGATCCGGCTTGAAGTGCCGGATCAAGGGGGCCAGAATCCTCCGGAAGGCCCGGACATACAACCCGTCGTCGGCATCCCAGGCAAACGGGCAGTTAATCGTAAACCCCTTGCCCTTTCCACGCCCGACCTCCCTCAGATGGCCCGTTCCCGGATAAAAGGGAAACTGATGGACTGAAAAATACAGCACACGGCAGTCGTCGTAGAAGCTGTGCTGGGTTCCGTTGCCGTGATGAAGATCCCAGTCGACAATCAAGACCCGTTGGACACGGTGATGACGCAGGGCATAGCGGGCGGCGACGGCCACATTGTTAAAAACGCAGAATCCAGCGGCGCGATCCACTTCGGCATGGTGCCCGGGTGGACGGACAAGGGCGAAGGCATTGTCGAGGCGGCCGTCCATAACGTGGTCCACGGCGTGACAAAGGCTGCCGGCGGCGAGACAGGCGACGTCGTAGGTTTCCTCCGTCGCGTCCGTATCCGGATCAAGGGGGACGAGCCGACATCCTTTCGTCCCGGCGATCCGGTCGATATAGGCGCCGTCATGGACAAGTTCCAGTTCTTTCCGGGCGGCGAAACGGGCCGGTATCTCAAAGAAGCGGTTCGCCATGTCCGGCGCATCCAGCATCTTGTAAACGGCCCGCAATCTGGCCGCCGATTCCGGATGGGTCGGGTCGATCCCGTGGAGGAGGAAGCGACGGTCCCTGACGACACCTGTCTTACGATACACCATCGATGTTTACCCGCATGTACGGAGGGGGCCGGAAAACCTCGCCCACACGATAACCGCGTCCCGCCTCTACCATAAAACCCACCGAAAAGCAAAAGAATTCAGCCCGTGTATGGTTTTATAAATCCGTTGACAAACGGAAGAGGGCGACGATATAGTTCCAGGAATCGACCTCCAGGAGTTGCAATATGTTTGGTATCGGCATGCCGGAAGCCATTTTAATCGGTGTTGTGGCGTTGATTGTCGTGGGTCCGAAAAAACTGCCGGAACTTGCCCGCACACTGGGAAAAGGGCTGAGTGAGTTCCGCAGAACCGCAAGCGATGTGGCAGACGAATTTAAGGAAACCATCCAAACCGACGAAATCAAGAAGGATGCCGAGTCCATAAAGCCCGTTGCCCCTGACGACGGGAATGAGAAAAGCACGGAGGATACGGCCCCCCCGGTTCCACCTGAAGCCCGTCCCGCGGATTCATCACCACCCGCCACAAAAGGGGATGCCCCCGAAGCATGATTTCCCGGATACATCACGATAAAGACCCGAGGTTCGTTTATGGAGAACGCCGTTGAAGAAAAGTTGCCTTTGACCGCACACCTGGAGGAATTGCGTAAGAGGCTGATGTACGTGCTCGTCGTGGTGGGGCTTGGCTTCGGGGCCTGTTACCTGTTCAAGGACTGGTCTTTTCGGATCATTACCCGGCCTCTGATAAAGGTTCTTCCCGAACACACCTCCCTCATCTACACGGGATTGCCGGAGGCGTTTTTCATCCACATGAAGATCGCTTTTTTTGCGTCCCTCTTTCTGACAAGCCCCTACACCCTCTACCAGATCTGGAAGTTCATTTCCCCGGGTCTTTACACGCGGGAGAAGAAATATGTTGTTCCCTTCGTCCTTTCTTCAACCGTATTGTTCGTCGCCGGGGTTCTTTTCGGTTATTTCATCGCCCTGCCGCCGGCATTTCATTTTTTCGTGTCCTTTTCTACGGACGTCCTGAAACCCATGGTTTCTTTCCGGGAGTACCTCGGACTTACGATGAAGTTCTTGCTGGCATTCGGCATATCCTTTGAAATGCCTGTCTTCATGTTCTTTCTGACGAAACTGGGCATCGTCAATGCGACCATGCTGTCGCGCCAACGCCGATATGCAATCCTGTTGATTTTTATCGCCGCGGCCGTCCTGACCCCCTCCCCGGATTGTCTGAGCCAGATTTTGATGGCCGTGCCCCTGATGTTCCTCTACGAACTCAGCATTCTTGTTTCTAAAATCGCGGGGCGGAAAGGAAACGACACGCCCTCAGTGGAGAAGGACACGGATGGTCGCTAAAAGCAAGTCGACGCGTAAGGCCTCGCCCCGTAAAGATTGGTTAAAATCGAAGCTCCTTCGAATGCTTCTGGTGTTTTTTTTCCTCTTCCTGCTTGCGGTCCTGTTCGGCAGCAGCGTGGTCTACTATCTGCTGCTCCAAGAATTGCCGAGTATCGCCGCCCTCAAGGATTTTCGCCCCAGCATCGCCACCCGGGTCTACGGGGACAACAACGAACTGATTGACGAGTTCTTCCTGGAAGACCGAAAACTGATCAAGGTTGCCGATATTCCCCGCTACGCCGTTCTCGCTTTCGTGGCGGCGGAGGATGCCCGGTTCTTTCATCACCGCGGCTTTGATCCCCAGAGCATCACCCGGGCGTTTTACAGGAACCTCGAAGCGGGCAAAATTGTCCAGGGGGGAAGCACGATCACCCAGCAGGTTGCGAAATCACTTTACCTCTCTCCGGAGCGACGCTACATCCGTAAAATCAAGGAGGCTATTTTAGCCTACAAAATCGACCGTTATCTGACCAAGGAAGAAATTCTCAACTTGTATCTTAATTATATTTATCTCGGACATGGAACCTATGGAATCGAGGCGGCCTCGGAAGGGTACTTCGGCAAGAGCGCCCGATACCTGACCCTGGCGGAGGCAGCCATGCTGGCCGCCCTTCCCAAGGCGCCGAACAACTATTCACCCTTTCTACATTACGATAAGGCCCGGGAACGGCAGACCTATGTCCTGTCACGCATGGTCGAGGACGGCCACATTACCCCCGAACAGAAGACGGCCGCCCTGCAGGCGCCCCTTGTTCTTCGTTCCTTCAGGCCCAGGGAAAAAATTGCTCCATATTTCATCGAAAACGTCAGGCGTTACGTCCAGGGAAAATACGGCAGCGACGTGTTGTATAAAGAAGGGCTGGAGATATATACGACGCTGAACATTTCCATGCAGAAGAGTGCGAACGAGGCGATGGAAAGGGGGTTGAAGGAACTCGAGTCCCGGGGCAATTATAAACAGGAACCGCTGCAAGGGGCGCTTTTGTGCATGGATGCGAAAACCGGGGCCATTCGGGCCATGGTGGGCGGCAGAGATTACACGAAGAGCGAATTCAACCGGACAACCCAGTCCGTCCGGCAGCCGGGTTCCGCTTTCAAACCGATTATCTATACGGCGGCGTTCGACAAGGGCCTGACACCTGCAACCCTTCTGATGGATTCGCCTCTTGTATTCGAAGATCCTTCCCAACCGGGAGGTCTTTGGAAACCTAAAAATTTCGACGGGAAGTTTCTCGGCCCGACCACTCTGCGTCACGCCCTGGTTCACTCGCGCAATGTCATCACGGTGAAACTCCTTCAGGAAATCGGCGTGGACTATGCGACATCCTATGCCGCGAACATGGGCATCACGTCACCCCTCCCCAGAAATCTTTCCATCGCCTTGGGTTCATCAGGGGTGACCCTGCAGGAAATGGTCCGCGCTTACGGCGTTCTTGCCCATGGCGGCAAGCGGGTCGCCCCCTACTTCATCAAGAGAATCGTTGATCGGACCGGACATGTTTTTGAGGAATCACGGATTGTCGAAGAACAGGTCATTGATCCGCGGATCGCCTTCCTGACCACACACATTCTGGAGGATGTCGTGGAAAGCGGCACCGGAACCCGCGTGAGAAGTATTCGGCGGCCCGTGGCAGGCAAGACGGGAACCACCAACGATAACCGTGACGCCTGGTTCATCGGGTTCACCCCCTCCCTGGTGACGGGCGTCTGGGTTGGTTTCGACAGAAAAGAGACCCTTCGCAGGGAAGAAGTCGGCGGCCGGGCGGCCGCCCCAATCTGGCTCTATTTTATGGAAAAAGCCCTGCAAAGTTATCCCGTGGAGGTTTTTCCGGTACCGGAAGGGATCGTTTTCGTCAAGATCGATCCCGGGACGGGCCTGCCGGCCGGTCCCGCCGCGGGCAGTACCGTCTTTGAGGCGTTTCTGGACGGCACCGTGCCGGACGATGACACGGTTATGAACACGGATCCGTCGTACGAAGGCATGTACCAGGGCAGCGGGGCTGTCCCCTATTGATCCCGATTCTCAACAGATCAAAACAGCTATCCTTCCAGGTCCCGCCTCGGGAATCCCCGGGGGATGGAATCTTTCCGGGCTCGTCCAGGGAACAAAGATCAGGGATTCCTAGAAGTTGGTCAAGGGCGGATGGTCGTAACCCGCCCCATGAGCTGCCCGCCACCGCAAAAGCAAAACCGCCGTATGGGCGAAAAAGCCTGCGGACAGGCCCCCTTTCTCTCCTTCCAGAACGGTCTTGTGGCCGTGATCCTTCCTATACAGCCGATGGAAGTGCTTTTTGATGATGTATTCCGCGCGTTGCGCCGTATCGCGGAAGGCCGTTGCTGAAAGGATAATCTCTGCATTCTCTGAAGACGGCATCCGTATGGCCCTGTCGGCTCGGCGGCTCCCGGAGAAGCGCTTGCCCGGGGAGCCGGCCAAACGGTACCAGGTACAGCAGATCAGGTTCAGCGCCAGCAGCAGCGCCAGCAAGGCGAACCAGAACGAATGGAAGATGTCGTAAAACTGCAGGGCGTGGAAAACGGTATGGAGCAGGGCATACTTGCCGGAGATGGCTTCCGCAGCGGGCCCGCCCTGGGGAAGCAGGGTGCCGACAGCGGACAGAACGGCGATGCCGATCAGGATGAAGACCGTTGTTCTGACCGAGGAGAGGCCTTTTTTTATCCTCCCGAGAATCGTGGCCGTCTCTTGTACGGAGGGGTGTGCATTTTTTTGCCAACCATCGATCGATCACGCGTTGACGATCAAAACCTTGGCCCCCCGGACCTTGCCATCCCTGAGATCACAGAGGGCCCGATTGGCCTCTTCCAGTGGATATGCCTGGACCTGAGGCCGGATGTTCATTTGCGCCGCAATCTGGAGAAATTCCACGATGTCCTGACGGGTGACATTGGCAACACTTTTGATTTCCTTTTCCAGCCAGAGTTGGGCGGCATAATCCAAGGCAAGCAGATTGTCCTTGTCATCTTCCTCCTTGCGAATGGCATTGATGACCAGGCGTCCCCCCGGGGCAAGGTTTTTCAGGGCCTCTGTAACCGGTCTCCAGGCCGGCGTCGTATCGATGATCGCGTGCATCCGCTCCGGCGACTTCTCATCCGTATGGCCGGCCCAAACGGCACCCAGTTCGCGGGCGAAGGTCCGTTCTTTTGGATTGCGGGCGAATACAAACACCCGCGTTTCGGGGTCCCTGTAAAGGGCCATTTTCAAAACGAGGTGGGCGGAGGCCCCGAACCCGGTCAGGCCCAGATTCTGGCCATCCCGGAGCCCTGCCAGACGAAGGGACCGGTAGCCGATGGCCCCGGCACATAACAACGGCGCCGCTTCCACATCCGTAAAACACACCGGTATCGGATAGGCAAAATCCACCGGCACGGTCGTGTATTCCGCATATCCGCCCGCTCTATCCCGTCCGGTGGCTTCGAAGGCATCACACAGGTTTTCACGGCCGCTCCGGCAGAAAGGACATTTCCCGCAGGTCGAATGAATCCAGCCGATACCGACGCGGTCACCGGATTGAAATTTTTCGGCACCCTCACCCGCCGCCACAACCCTGCCTATGATCTGGTGGCCAAGAATCATCGGCAGACGGGCCGGAGGGGTTCTTCCCTCAATTTCATCCAGTTCGGTGTGGCAAACACCGCATGCACTGACTCGCAAGAGAATTTCACCCCCTCTGGGAACCGGCACCGGAATCTCTTCCGCGTCAAGGGGGCTTCTGTTTTCCTCGAGCAATCCGATTTTATTGAGGATCATGGCTTTCATGGGTTTTTGTCCAGTTATAATGTCATCAAGGATTGCCAACGTTCCCATTCCGTGCTACAGGGCAACCCCTGATTTTTCAGGAGGGTGATGATTTTTTCGTCGTTGAAACGCAGGTACGGATTGATTTTGCATTCATCCGCCATGGTGGAAAAAACATGCTCCGGATCGTAATCGGCCAGAAACCGTTCCAGATCAGCGTTGTCCGGCTCCAATTCACGGGCGAAGAAAATGGAATCCCGCACGTAATCATGACCGGCGTAGATGATTGTCTTGCCGGGCAGGGACATCAGTTTCTTGATGGATTGATGAAACAGATCGGTCCGGCCGGAAAAACAGTTGCCGATGGTGCCGTTAAAGAGCGTGTCGCCCGTGATGAGGATGTTCCCCACATGAAAACACAGGGAATCGTCCGTATGACCCGGTGTCGAATAAACAAAGACCGGTTCGTCGTCCAGATCGAGCCGTTCATGTTGTGCCAGATTCCGGCATGCGATGAATTGCGCGGGATAGCGTTGCCGGAAATAATCATTACCCGACGTGTGGTCGTAGTGGTGATGGGTGTTCAGTACATACCGGAGAGTCAGGTCACGTTCTTTAATGAGTGAGGCGATTTCGTGGACGGCTCCCCCGTCTATGACCATGGCAGATCTCCGTCCATACACAAGATAGGCAAGATTGTCTGCAGAGTAGCGGAACTGGGCCACAGCGAGCATGGACGGGTACGGACTCCTTTCGATGTTCACTTTGAAAGAACTTTAACACAAGAGGTGGAGAAAGCAAAGACGCAAGGAACACGGCCTGTCCGGATCCTCGGAGACCGGCATGCCGCGGTTTATCGCAATTTATTTCTGGTCATTTTTGATGGAATTGTGTATAAATGACAGAATTTGTTTGACTTACCTACACGATCATTTATTCATGAAGAAGGGGCAAATGAACGACTATGAGATTCGATATTGCCAAAGGCGGAAGCGGATTAAGCTACGAGATCAGACGGATCGTGGCGGTGGCCAGCAAGCTCAAGGAATACGGCACCGAGGTTGTCTGGGAAAACATCGGTGATCCGGTCCAGAAGGGTGAAACGATTCCTGGCTGGATGAAAGAGGTCCTCTGCGAGATCATGCATGAAGACTCGAGCTATGCCTACTCACCAACGCGGGGCATGAACGAAACCAGGGATTTTTTGGTCGAACAGGTCAATGAACGCGGTGGAGCGCAGATTACCCCCGATGACATTCTTTTCTTCAACGGTTTGGGGGACGCGATTGCCAGGGCGTACAGTGCAATCCGTGTGGACGCCCGTATTATCTTGCCGGAACCGACCTACTCAACCCATTTTCTGGCGGAAGTGCTCCACGCTTCGTTTCCACCGAACACCTACCGAATGAACCCCTATAACAAGTGGGCACCGGATCTTCGTGAGCTGGAACAGAAGGTCAAAAGCCACAGTTCCATCGTAGGTATTCTCGTGATCAACCCGGACAATCCGACGGGGTACGTTTACCCGGAGGAAACGCTCCGCCAGATGGTTGCGATCGCCAAGGAATACGACCTTTTTGTCATTGTCGATGAAACATACCGGAACATCGTCTATAACGGAAAAAAGACGACCCTTCTGTGCGATGTCATCGGCGACGTGCCGGGAATCAGCATGAAAGGCATTTCCAAGGAGTTCCCCTGGCCGGGCTCCCGTTGCGGCTGGATGGAAGTGTATAATGCCCACAGGGACGAAGTGTTCAGCCGTTACGTCGATGCGATTCTGACGCAGAAGATGTCGGAGGTCTGTTCAACCACCCTGCCGCAAGTTGCCATTCCGAGGATTTTCCCTCACCCTGAATACGGGAAATATTTGGAATCCCGGGTACGGCACTATGAAAAACTCGCCAACATTGCCTACAACATTTTAAAGGATGTTCCCTTTCTGATCGTGAACCGCACGAACGGCGCATTTTATATGACGGCGGTCTTCAACGAATCGGTGCTCAACGATAAACAGCAGCTGCCGATCGAGCATCCCGAGATCAAGCAATATATCGAAGCCCTGGCCGATGATAAAATCTCACTGGACAAGCGGTTCGTCTATTATCTCCTGGGGGCGACAGGGATTTGCGTCGTTCCTCTGACGTCCTTTTTTACGTCCGTCCCCGGGTTCCGCATGACCTTACTGGACAAGGATGTCGATAAATTCAAGCATGTCGTCACGACAATAGCGGAAAAAATCGTCGAATACATCGAATCGGCCAGATAATTTCCGGTAATGCATCCATGAGCCGTGTTGAGAAATACCTCTCAAGAAGGGCTCCCTTCATTTTTTTGTTTTCAAGTGAAAAATTTCTGACGTGTTCGAAAAAAAATCCTTTTCGAGGCGGTCAAAACAGATCTTTGCATATTTTTCTCCTTGACATGCCAGATGGGAATACGGTAAGTGTTACGTGTAGCGGCTTTTCAGTCCTGAAAAGTTGCTGCAACCGTTCTTGTTTTGAGACCTTTGACAGACTACCAGTTGGATGCCGAATCTTTCAGGAGAACCGTGAAAAGATGATTCACCAGACAAGTGATTCGAAAACAGGCAGGCAACATCCCATCGTGTCAACTTCCAGCGTGCTTTGCTACGGCAAGACACGGTCAAGATATAGCAACAAAAATAAAATAGATTTCTCCTCGGGGAAAACAGCGAACACAAGAGCCATATTCTAAAGATTCGGAATAATGGCTTTTTTTGTTTCTTTGTGTTGTCATATTGCAACGGGAGGAGGTGATTTTTTATTTGGCAGGGGGGGGTTGGGTATGGGCTGACAG